>NZ_FITM01000050.1 GCF_900047545.1 Candidatus Synechococcus spongiarum | reverse complement strand
CGTCACTTGCGCCCGCCGCCAGTCGTCCCACGCTGCCACATCGGCGTCCGTCACTTGCGCCTCTGCACGGGGGGCGGTTCGCCCGCTTGTTTGCTCAAAACGGGATACCGAGGCCTCGTTATATCCAAAATCAAGAGGCGGCGAGAAGCGGGAGTCTGGTGAGATGAACACTCCGTAGGGGTAGCGGATGTAGTCCAGGTGGACCCCCGCCAGTCGCGGATAGTTGCTCACCAGGTGCGCCGCGACGTCGATGATGCGCTGGCGCACGTCAGGATTGCCCGGATCCAGAAAAATGCCCCGGGTATCCGGGCCAAAACCCTTCGCCCATTCGGGTGCTCCCGAGGCGGGATAGTCGAGAAGCGAGCGGCCGTATCGATCCCGGAGGACGGCTTCTTCCCCCAGTTCCTGGACAATGGGGGCGTCTTGGTTTTTGGCCAGGGCGTAGGCGTTGATCCAGGCATGGATACGAATGGGGCACCCGTGGTTTTGTCCCTGGGAAGCCAAATCCAGCAGGAGTGTCAGGGGCTCCTGCCCAAAACGCTGTGCGGGAGAATCGTCAGCCAGGGAGGTTGTGAACCATGAGCGGCCCGAGCGATAAACCTGAGCGTAAATATCTGTGACCCCTGTTGCCCGGGCCCGTTGCACCAGTGCCCTGATTGCTTCCGGGCTGTCCAGGGTTCTGTTGGCGCCCTCCGCCTGTACCCAAAGGCCCACTTCGAAGGTTGCGCCGGGGCAGGGGTCCGTTGGGGAATTCTCTGTCAGGTTGTCTTGTTTCAGGTGGTCTTGGGGGTAGGAACACCCGGATATCAGAAGCGCGATGAGCAGGAGCCAAGGCGCTCCTGTGTGTGAGAGCCGCATCAACATGACCAATTTCTTCGATGAGGATGGACGGTGATAAGCCACAGGGACCGGCGTGGCATCTGGCGACTGCCTGATGATGCCCGGCTCAGGTCCGGTGCAGGTTTTCTAACACCTTCGCCACGTCCGCCGCTGCATCGTTTCTGGCCAGGCGTCCCATGGCGGCCGCCATGGCCACCAGTGGATCCCGTGCAGGGGTCCCCATGGACAGGCGGGGTTCCAGCAGGCGCCGGACAGCGCGGTCCAGTGGGGCACCATCGGGGCTTTCATGGACGATGACCGCGGCGCCAAAGGCGGCAACCGCCGCGGCATTGGCTTCCTGATGTTGATTCGCTGCATGGGGATAGGGCACCAGTATGGCCGGGCAGCGGCTTGCCGCTAGTTCGCTGATGGTGCCAGCTCCGGCGCGGCTGATGGCCAGGTCCCCATACTGCAGGAGACCGGCCGTCTCCTCGGTGAACGGGCGCTCCACGTAGGCCGGATCCCGCAAGCTGCCCATCTCCGGATCATTGCGCCCACAGAGATGCACCAGCCGACACCCTGCCTCCAGCCAAGGCCGGGCCTGCTGCCGCACCATGTGGTTCAAGCCACGGGCCCCCTGGCTGCCACCCATCACCACCAGCAAGGGGCCGGATCCACGGGGCACCCATTCCGGCAACGGGGCCGGGCGGTAGAACTGGGGGCGCACCGGTGTTCCCGTATGCCAGATGCGGGCGGGTGGGCGGCTCAGCTTTGTTGAACTCCATCCCAGGGCCACCCCGCTACAGCACCCCCCCAGCAGGCGGGTGACCCGGCCGGCAACAGCATTGGACTCATGGAGCAGGACCGGCAGCCCAGCCAGCCGTGCCGCCAGAACGGCCGGGGCAGCAATGTACCCTCCTGTGGTGAACACCAGGGTAATCTGCTTACGGTGCAGCAGCCGTCCCACAGCCCACACCGCCACAAACAACTGAATCAGCCGCCGCAGCCGCAGCCGCCACCCCCCTTGCAAGCCCCCCATGGCCACCCAGTGCAAGGGGTAATGCTTGGGTACCAGACGTCCATCCAGGCGATCTCGCGTTCCCAGCCAATGGATGTCCCAATGGGGAAGCTTTTCTGCCACCGCCAGGGCCGGGAAAAGGTGGCCGCCGGTGCCACTGGCGGCAATCAGCAGGCGTGTCATGGCGATGATGCCGCGAAGACCCGTACCGTAGGCAAGAGGCGTCCAGGAGTACATCCCATGTCCATCTCCGCCAAGCTGCTGTCCATCGCCACAGCATGGGTTGTGGCTGGTGCTTCCCTGCTGCAGCCTGGGCAGGCGTCCCAACTGGAAAGCCAGCTTGTGGATCGTCTCCGCCAAGTGCTGAACAACAACGACACTGCGGGGCTCACGGCCTTGATTGGCCCGGAGGGGACTGTGGATGCCCAGCAACTGACCGCCTGGCTGGAGCGACTGACGGAGAGCTTTGGGCCCCTCACATGGCAGGTGAGCCAGGGCCGGCCCCTCCCGGATGGGCGGGCCCGTTTGGAATTGTCCGTCACCGGTATGGGTGAGGTGGCAGGGGTTGTCTATCAACTGGAGGCCACCCAGACTCTGGCGGTCTCCAGCCACCAGGGGCAGATCCTGAGCCAGGAGGTGCTCCAGGAGGAGTCATGGGTCTACAGTGGCGATCAGAGGTTGCCGGTGACCCTGCAAATCCCCGATGCCGTGCTGACCGGCCAACGCTACGACGTGGACGTGGTCCTGGACGATCCCCTGGACAGCGGGCTGTTGGCGGGGGGCATCCTGGAGGTGAGCCGCGACGAGGTGGAGATCATGGGTGCCCCCACCATTCAGCTTGGCACTCTCAATGCCGGTGGCCTGTTCAAACGGGTCCAGGCGCCCTATACGGCCGGCGGCCAAACCTGGACCGTCATGCTGGTTCACCCCGACGGCACGGTGATGACCAGCAAACGGGTACAAGTGCGTGATACACCGCCCCTGGCGCCACCACCCAATGTTCCCTGATGTGGTTCCCATGCATCACACCAGCCTGGTGATGCTGTTGCTGCTGCTGGGATTCGCGGTCATTCACAGTGGTGGCGCCGCCCTGCGGTTCTGGGGAGAGCAGCACCTGGGCCCCCGGCTTTGGCGTCTGGTCTTCGTTGGCGCCAGCCTGCCCATGGCGGTGCTGCTGGTTGCTTACTTCCTGACCCATCGCTATGACGGCCTGCGGTTGTGGAATCTGCAAGGGGTGCCTGGCATGGCGCCTACCGTGTGGGTGTTGACGGCCTTGAGTTTTGTCTTCCTCTATCCAGCCACCTTTCGCCTGCTGGAAATTCCGGCCCTGCTCAAGCCTCGGGTGCGTCTCTACAGCACCGGGATTCTGCGCGTCAGCCGCCATCCCCAGATGGTGGGCCAACTGCTCTGGTGCTTCAGCCACACCCTGTGGCTGGGGACCAGCTTTGCCCTCATGGCCAGCCTGGGGCTCGTGGCCCACCACCTGTTTGCCGTGTGGCACGGGGACCGGCGACTACACCAACGCTTTGGCGAGGCGTTTGAAGAGATGCGCCGCACCACCTCCATCCTTCCCTTTCAAGCGGTGCTGGACGGACGGCAGCAGTTGGTGTTGTCGGAATTCCTCCGCCCTGCCTATGGGGGCGTTCTGTTGGCCGTGGTGGTGTTCTGGTGGTCTCACCGCTGGATTGGGGCCGCCACGGCAGCCTTCAGTTTCACCCGTTTGAATCATCTATTGAGCTGATGGATCCATCATCGGGTCCTGGTCCCATGGACACCTTCACCATGGCATGGCGCAGCACCTCCCCCTCCAGGTGGTAGCCACGCTGCAACTCTTCCATCACCACGTCCTCTTCATACTCGTGGCTGCGCTCCCGCATCACCGCCTCGTGGAGAGACGGATCAAAGATCTGGCCCTCAACCTTCATGGATGACACGTTCAGCCGCTTCAAGGCTGTGACCAATTGCTTGTAGATTCCTTGATAGTCTTGATGGACATCCCGAGCATGGAGTGTGTGGAGTTTTGCAGGGGACAGGGCTTTGCGTGCCCTCTCGAAATCATCAACAACGGGCAGTATCTCCCGTAAGACTGCACAAGTGCGTCGCAGTTTAAGTTTGTCTTGATCACGTTCACTGCGCCGCCGGAAATTATCAAATTCAGCGGCACGCCGCATGATCTGGTTGTCTTTTTCTTCCAGTTGCTGCTGCTGCTGCTTGAACTGCCGGTCCATGGCCTCCTGCCATCGCTCCAGCTTTGACACTCTTTCCTCAAGGGGCAGCCCATGGCTGGGGGGCTGTTGCTGCTCCATGTCTTCCTCAATGGTTTCCTCCTGCCGTCGTTCCAGCTTCAACACCCGCTCCTCCACGGACTCCCCAGGACTTGAGGGCAGGGGCTGCTCCGAATCCTCCTCCCCGTCTGCCTGGTTTGCGTCTCCTTGAGCAGAGGGCTTGGCCCCAGCCTCCGGGGATGAGTCAGCCTCGGATGGGGTGGGCATGACGACGCCAGAAGGGGGCACCTGGCCTTGATCGGGGCCGTGGTCGGTGGAGGGGATCGGCTGACCGTGGTTCTGGCTGGTCATGACAACGGGTGAAGGACTGCTGGGAACAACCCATCTTGGCAGTTCATAGTTCCTGGCTACAAGGGCTGGCTGTGGGGGGAAGGCCGCACTTTGTGGGAAACCTCAAGCCCAGCACCCAGCCGGCAACATGACCAGCCAATCCTTCCCACCTCTGACCCCAACCGGGCCGGGCCCCCTGCCGGAGGCAGGATGGCAACTGGTCCGTCAGGGATTCTGCAGTGAGCAGCAGGTGCGCATGGCCTTTCAGCGCTGCCGCAGCGGCGGAGACAATTTGACCCAGGGTCTTGAGGATCTGGCTGGCCATGCCCTTTCTTCCCAGGCGGTTCACGGCCTGCAGGAGCTGCAACACCTGGAGCAACAACTCCTCCATGGCCGCCGCCTGGCCAACGGGCATCAGGCGGTGAAGCCGGCTGGCGAGCTGAGTGAGCTTGGCGACGCCAGCGAGCAGAGCAACCAGGCCGAGGCCGCTGACCTGGCAGCAGTGGTGGCAGCGGAGGATACCTCGCCGGCAGTGGCCATGGCAGACAAAATCCTTATGCAAGCCCTGAGCCAAGGGGCCAGCGATATCCACGTGGAACCCCAGGAAAACGAACTGGTGGTGCGTCTGCGCCAGGACGGGGTGCTGCAGACAACCTACAGCGGGTTACCTAAGCAGATGATTCCCGCCGTCACCTCCCGCTTCAAGATCATGGCAGACCTGGACATTGCCGAGAGGCGCCTTCCTCAGGACGGGCGCATCCGCCGCCGCTTCCAGGGCCGCACCGTGGACTTCCGCGTCAGCAGCCTGCCCAGTCGCCATGGGGAAAAGATCTGCCTGCGGCTGCTGGATCACAACACGGTGCAGTTGGGTCTGGATCAATTGATCACCAACGAGGCGGTGCGCACTGCAGTGCAGGCCATGGGCACGCGTCCCCACGGCATGGTTCTGGTTACCGGTCCCACCGGTTCGGGCAAATCCACCACCCTCTATGCCCTGTTGGCCCTGCTCAACCAGCCGGGTATCAACATCAGCACCGTGGAGGATCCGGTGGAGTACACCCTGCCCGGCATTACCCAGACCCAGGTCAACCGGGAGAAGGGCCTGGATTTCGCCAAGGTGCTGCGGGCCTTCATGCGCCAGGACCCGGACGTGTTACTGGTGGGGGAAACCCGGGACCGGGAGACCGCCAAAATCGCCGTTGAGGCGGCCCTCACCGGCCACTTGGTGCTCACCACCCTCCACTGCAACGACGCCCCCAGCGCCATCGTGCGCCTGCAGGAGATGGGCATTGAGCCGTTTCTGGTGGCGGCCTCCCTCCTGGGGGTGGTGTCGCAACGGTTGCTGCGCCGTG
>NZ_FITM01000028.1 GCF_900047545.1 Candidatus Synechococcus spongiarum | reverse complement strand
CCCGCCGTGAGGAGCGGGACTCCGAATGGCAGGAGCGGGTGGTGCAGATTCGCCGCGTGTCCAAGACCGTGAAAGGCGGCAAGAAAATGAGCTTCCGCGCCATCCTGGTGGTGGGAAACGAGAAGGGTCAGGTGGGTGTGGGTGTGGGCAAGGCCAGCGACGTCATTGGCGCTGTCCGCAAAGGCGTGGCTGACGGCAAAAAGCACTTGGTGAAGGTGCCCCTCACCTCCAGCAACTCCCTTCCCACCGTGGCCCTGGGCCGTGACGGCGCCGCCAGTGTGCTGATGCGTCCCGCCGCACCCGGTACGGGCGTGATTGCCGGCGGATCCATCCGCACTGTTCTGGAATTGGCGGGTGTCAAGAACGTGTTGGCCAAGCGCCTCGGCTCCAAGACCCCCCTCAACAATGCCCGTGCCGCCATGATGGCCCTTGGTGCCCTGCGCACCCATAAGGCCGCTGCCAAGGAGCGTGGCATCCCTCTCCAGCAAATGTATTCCTGACCCCCCACTTCTGGCCATGACCGTCCATCTCCACACCCTTCAGCCCCAGCCTGGATCCCGCCGACCCCGCAACCGCAAGGGGCGCGGCATTGCCGCCGGTCAAGGGGCCAGTTGCGGCTTTGGCATGCGTGGCCAGAAATCCCGCTCAGGGCGTCCCACCCGCCCCGGTTTTGAAGGGGGACAAATGCCCCTCTACCGGCGGATCCCCAAGCTGAAGCACTTCACCGTGGTGAATCCCAAGCTGTTCACGGTGGTGAACGTGGGGGACTTGTCCGCCTTGCCGGACGGGAGCGAGGTCACTCTCGCCTCCCTGAGGGCAGCAGGGATCGTGGGCAAGAACTCTGCTCCGCTAAAAGTTCTTGGGGACGGGGATCTCAAGGTCAGGCTCCATTGCAAGGCCCATGGATTCAGCAAGACAGCCCGTGAAAAAATCCTGGCGGCTGGCGGTGCCTGTGATGTTCTGCCCGGTCGCAGCAAGTGGGCGCGCCCCGGCAAGATCTCCGGGGACCAGCCTTAGGGCAGCCTCCCTGCTCCTTTACCGCAAGACTCATGTCGTCAGTTCCACCACCACTCCCAGCGGATGACCCTTAGCCAGGGCAGAGCCCCAACCACCAGCGAAACATTAACCCAGATTGTGACGGCTCCCGACTTGAGGAGACGTGTCCTGGTCACCCTCGGCCTGTTATTACTGATTCGGTTGGGGGCCTACATCTGGATCCCTGGTCTTGACGTGTCCCAACTGCAGAATCAGTTGGGGGGTGGCCAGTTGATCGGCCTGCTCAGCATCTTTACCGGCGGCGCGCCCGGTGGGGTGTTTTCCTTGGGGATTTTGCCCTTCATCAACGCCTCCATCATCATGCAGTTGTTGACGGCGGCTCTCCCCTCTCTGGAAACCCTGCAAAAAGACGAAGGAGAAGCAGGTCGCCGTAGACTGGCTCAGATCACCCGCTATGTGGCGCTGGGGTGGGGCAGCCTCCAAGCGCTGGTCTTTTCCCTTTACCTCAGGGGCTTTGCCAACGGCGATCTGGACGGGACCGTGTTTATTGTCTCCACCGGTCTGGCTTTGACCACGGGAGCCATGGTGGTCATGTGGATCAGCGAGATCATTACGGAGAATGGCATTGGCAACGGGGCGTCCCTGGTGATTTTCGTGAACATCACTGCCTCTTTGCCCATCACTCTGCAGAACATCATTCGCGAGGCCCAAACCGGCAAAATCTTCCCCATCGTGGTGACGGTGGCGGTGGCACTCTCCATGGTGGTAGCCATCGTGGCCGTACAAGAGGGCAGCCGGCGCATCCCCATTGTCTCGGCCCGTCGTCAGATTGGCGTTGTGGCCGTCCTGCCGGAGCGGCAAAGCTACTTGCCGCTCAAACTCATCTCTGGCGGTGTGATGCCCATCATCTTCGCCTCGGCCATGTTGTTCCTGCCAGCCACCCTGGCCAACTTCACGGGCAATGCGGCATTGGTGAACCTGGCCACATGGCTGAGCCCCACCTTCACCGTTCCGGGACTTCCCTTGTCCACGGGCTGGGTCTATGGGCTGACCTACTTCTTCCTGATTTTTGGGTTTTCCTTTTTCTACGCCTCCCTGGTGGTGAATCCCACGGACATGGCCTTGAACCTGAAGCGGCAGGGTGTGGCCATTCCCGGCGTCCGACCAGGTTCTGCAACCGCAACCTACCTCTCTGGTTTGATCAATCGACTCACCCTGATTGGCGGCTCCTTTCTGGGCCTGATTGCCATCATCCCCAATGTGGTCTACTCCTTCACGGGGACCGGTGTGTTGCAGGGCTTGGGCGCCACCTCCCTGCTGATTCTGGTGGGTGTGGCCATTGAAACGGCCAAGCAACTGCAGACCAGTGTGATTTCCCAGCGCTACGAAGGCATGGTCAGGCAATGAGAGAAAGAGTCGTTGTTCTTGGCCCTCCTGGCGCCGGGAAGGGCACCCAATGCAAGCTGCTGGCGGCAGCCAGGGGTCTGCTGCATCTCTCCACCGGTGATTTGCTGCGGGCGGAGGTGACCACTAAGAGCACTTTGGGACAACAGGTGAAGGCTGTGCTCGACAGGGGAGACCTGGTGAGCGACAACCTGGTGCTGGCCATCGTGCGCAACCGCCTCGCCCTGCATCGGGAAGGCTGGTTGCTGGATGGATTTCCCCGCAACTCGACCCAGGCCGCCATGCTGGACGACCTCCTGGCTGATCTGGGACAACCGCTACAGGTTGCCCTGCAACTGCAAGTTCATGAAGAGGAACTGGTGGCACGGCTTCTCATCCGTGGGCGCTCCGACGACACTGAGGCGGTGGTGCGCAAGCGGCTACAGATCTACGCCCGGCAAACGGAGCCCATCAACGCCCATTACCAGGTGCGGGGACTGCTCAAGTGTGTCGATGGGCTGGGCAGTGTCCGGGAGGTGGCCACCCGCATGGCCAACAGCCTGAATGAGTGCCAACAGGGCGAGCATGCAATATGCTAGAGTCTTCGTTTGGCTTTGGTCACGTTTGAGGGCAACCCATGAAGGTTCGCGCTTCTGTCAAGAAGATGTGCGAGAGGTGTCGAGTCATCCGCCGCCATGGGCGGGTCATGGTGATTTGCGTCAACCCCAAACACAAGCAAAGACAAGGCTGATGGACCCCGTGCCCACCATGGCTTTGTTGTCTCTGTCCCATCAACCACGCTCTTTTTAGAGGAGAACTTCATCTTGGCAAGGATTTCTGGTGTCGACATCCCCCGAGATAAGCGGGTGGAAGTCGCCCTGACCTACATCTACGGCATCGGCCTTGTTCGGTCCCAGCAAATCCTGACCACCACCGGGATTAACCCTGACACCCGGGCAAAGGATCTGACAGACGATGATGTTCAGAAGCTGCGCACCGCAGTGGAGGACTACACCGTTGAGGGAGATCTGCGGCGGCAGGAGGGCATTGCCCTCAAGCGACTTCAAGACATTGGCTGTCTCCGAGGTCGCCGCCATCGCATGAACCTGCCCGTCCGGGGTCAGCGCACCCGCACCAATGCCCGGACACGGCGTGGGGCGCGCAAGACCGTGGCTGGCAAGAAGAAGTAAATGCCTAGATCCAACGTCCTTTTATCCTCAACAGCCTCCTAAGCCATGGCCAAGCCTGCCAAGAAAAGCGGTAGCAAAAAGGTGAAGCGGAACGTCCCCAATGGGGTCGCTCACATCCAGAGCACCTTTAACAACACCATCGTGTCCATCACCGATACGTCTGGTGCAGTCATTGCCTGGTCTTCTGCTGGCGCCAGCGGCTTCAAGGGGGCCCGCAAAGGCACGCCTTTTGCTGCCCAGACCGCCGCGGAAGCAGCGGCCCGCCGCGCTGTTGACCAAGGCATGCGCCAAATTGAAGTGCAAGTGCGCGGCCCTGGATCAGGCCGTGAGACTGCTATTCGTGCTTTAAGCACAGTGGGGCTGGAAATCACGTTGATTAAAGATGTGACCCCTCTGCCCCACAACGGCTGCCGCCGTTCCAAGCGGCGCCGCGTCTGAATTTTGTTCCTCTCCCCTATCCGGACACGGACCGTGCTCCAATTCCAGATTGAACCGGCCCCTGACATCACCATTGGAGACGACAAGTCCCAAACCCAGGAATTTGTGATCGGCCCCCTTGAGCGGGGTCAGGGCATCACCCTTGGCAATGCTCTACGAAGAACCCTTCTGGGGAGTCTGGAGGGCAGTGCCGTCACAACTGTGCGGATTGCAGGCGCCAACCACGAATACGCCATCATCCCTGGTGTTCGCGAAGACGTGCTCGACATCCTTCTCAACGCCAAGGAGCTTGTGGTCAGCAGCCGTGGCCCTGAAGCCGTGGAAATCGGCCGGGTGCTGGTGACAGGTCCGGCGAAGGTGACCGCCGGCCAGATTCACTTCTCTCCCCAGGTAACCGTGGTGAATCCCGACCAACACATTGCCACGGTGGCTGAAGGTCACAGCCTGGAGATGGAGCTCCACGTGGAGCGCGGCATGGGCTATCGTCCAGCGGACCGTCTCAATGAAGGCGTGGACTCCATCGATACCCTGCAGATCGACGCGGTCTTCATGCCTGTGCGTCGGGTGATCTACTCGGTCGACGAGAGTGCTGTGGGGGAAGGGGGCTCCGCCAGCGAGAAGCTGCGCCTGGAGATCACCACCAACGGCTCCATCAGCCCTGACGATGCCATTGCCCAGGCTGCCAATCAACTGATCCTCCTGTTCCAGCCCCTGGCCAGCCTGGGCCTTCCCGAGCAGGAGGTGGAGGAGCCTGAAACCTCTGCAGAAAGCCAGGTTCCCCTTGAAGAGATCAACCTTTCCGTGCGGGCTTACAACTGTCTGAAGCGCGCTCAGGTCAACACCGTATCGGACCTGACCACCTTCAGCTATGAAGACCTGCTGGAGATCAAGAACTTTGGGGCCAAGTCTGCCGACGAGGTGATTGAAGCCCTGGAGCGCATTGGCGTCTCCCTCCCCAAAAGCCGCGCCAAGGCGTGATGGTGCGGCGCCCTTACCCTTCGTAATCCACTGGACCAGCAGCCATGCGACACCGATGCCGCGTTCCCCAACTTGGCCGACCTGCTGATCAGCGCAAGTCTCTCCTGCGTGGCCTGACCACGGAACTGCTCCGCAGTGGACGCATCACCACCACCAAAGCGCGGGCCAAGGCCCTGCGCAAGGAAGCTGAGCACATGATTACCTTGGCTAAGGACGGCTGTCTGGCCGCACGGCGGCAAGCCCTGGGCTACATGTACGACAAGGATCTTGTCCACAAGCTCTTTGAAAAGGTGGCCGAGCGGTACGCGGACCGCAACGGTGGCTATACCCGCATCACCCGCACCGTACAGCGGCGGGGGGACAACGCGGAAATGGCCATTATCGAACTGGTCTGAAGGCATTCAGACGCACCGCCTGGCCCTGCTGCTTCAGTATGAGGGCACCGCCTACCATGGCTGGCAGCGCCAGCGCCATGGCCCCACCGTCCAGGCCGTACTGGAGGCGGCAGTGGCCAAGCTTCAGCCTGGCTTCCAGGGGGTGGTGACGGCGGCCGGGCGTACGGATGCAGGTGTTCATGCCGCCGCCCAGGTGGCGCACGTGGATGTGACCAGCCCCATTCCG
>NZ_FITM01000040.1 GCF_900047545.1 Candidatus Synechococcus spongiarum | reverse complement strand
CTTCCTCTCTGCCGTCCTCCTCGCCGCCACTCCCATCTTCTGGTTATGAGTCCTGAACCTAGCAATTGCGTCGCCCCTGGTTGCCAGAACGGCAGGGAGGCTGGCTTGTCCCTGGAGATCCCCTATCGGGACTGAGTTGGCCAAACACCATGCGGCCGGAATTGGTTTGCAGGGCGCCGGTGATGGTCACGTTTCTGGACTGGCCAATGAGCGCCTTGGCGCCATCCACCACCACCATGGTGCCGTCCTCCAGGTAGGCGATGGCCTGCCCCGGTTCCTTGCCTTGGCGCACCAGTTTCAGGGTGAACTGATCCCCCGGCTGCGCCTCGGGCCGCAGGGCCACCACCAATTCGCTCAAGCTGAGCACCTGGATGTTGCGCAGGCGCCCCACCTGGGCCAGGGTGTAGTCCGTGGTGATGAGGATGCCGCTGGTGTCGCTGGTCAAGCGAAGAAGTTTTTCATCCACGGTCTCGCAGTCGTAGCGGGTGCTGTTGGTGACGATGCGGCGACCGTAGTCACGGCGCAGGACGGACAGACTGTCCAGCCCCCGTCGGCCACGGCTGCGTTTTTCCCCCTTCCCGGAATCCGCCAGGGTTTGCAACTCCTCCAGCACCACCTGGGGGATGATCACCTGGCCCTCCAGGAGACCGGAGTCCAGAAGCGCTCCGATGCGCCCGTCAATGGCGGCGCTGGTGTCAAGGATTTTGGGGGCGGATCGCTGCACCAGACCCTCTTCCAGCAGCAACGTTTCACTGCTGGTGGATCCCAGAAGACGGCGCAGAGCTTGCCCCCGCAACTGCCCCACCGTGAGCCCGGCCATCCCCAGCATCAGGTTGGCCAGCACCAGGGCAACGGTCTTGACCCACTGCAACGACTCCGGCAAGGGCAGCAGCAGTAAGGGCGCCACCATCAGATTGGCCAGCACCAACCCCAGACTGAGGCCGGCGGCGCGAATCAGCAGAATGTCCCAGGGCAGTTGACGTTCCTCGACCCGGAGGCAGTTGCGCACCTGCTGGACCAGCAGCCCCATGAGCAGCCCCAGCACCACCCCAACGCCAATCAGCCAGAGCCAGGGGCGCTCCAGGGAGGTGATCAGCGGCAGAACGCGCTCCGAGAGCAGTGCGGTCATCTCTGCGCTGGGGGAATCTCTAGCCATCACAACAAGGGCTGTGGGAGAAGGGCAGAGTTTGAACCGGCTTGCCACACCATCATGGCCTTTTCACCGCCCCGCAGTGCCTATGTGCATATTCCCTTTTGCCATCGCCGTTGTTTTTACTGTGATTTTCCCGTTGTTCCCCTGGGAGATCGGGTGGATGGGGCCACGTCCCACTCCGTGGCCCAGTACCTCGGCTGGTTGGAGGAGGAAATCGGCACCAGTCCACCGGGTCCCCCCCTCTCCACCCTATACATCGGCGGCGGCACCCCCTCCCTGCTGAGCGCCGCGCAGACGGCATGGCTGTTGGCTCTGTTGAACCACCAGTTTGGTCTGGCTCCTGGTGCAGAGATCACCATGGAACTGGACCCGGCCGACGCTTCTGCCGAGCGCCTGGAGGGTTACCGTACAGCGGGTGTGAACCGCGTCAGCCTTGGGGCTCAGAGTTTTGACAACGCGCTGCTGGCGGCCATCGGGCGCCGCCACAGCCGCCAGGACATTGAGACCGCTGTGGCGCTGCTAAGAGCCACAGGTCTGTCCCGCTGGAGCCTGGATCTCATCTCTGGTTTGCCAGAACTCACCCCGGCTCTGTGGGAAGCAACCCTGGACCAGGCCTTGTCCCTGGCTCCCCCCCACGTGTCCCTCTATGACCTCACCCTTGGTGGGGGAACAGTGTTTGACCGCTGGCTGGAGCAGGGGCGCCTGTGCTTGCCGCCGGAGACCACTTCTGCGGCCATGCTGGATCGGGCGGCCCAGCGGCTGGAGGCGGCCGGCTTGCGACGCTATGAAATTTCCAGCTTTGCCCGGCCCGACCACGCCTGTCGCCACAATCGCGTGTATTGGGGAGGGGGACAGTGGTGGGGCTTTGGCATGGGGGCCGCCAGCAGCGTGGCGGGGCAACGGCTGACCCGCCCCCGCACCCGTGCCGGCTATCAGGCATGGCTCCATGGACCACGACATGGGGTACACCCTCCTGCCAGCGCCAAAGAACGCCTGGAGGATTTGCTGATCACGGGACTGCGCCGCAGCGAAGGGGTCAATTGTCGGCAACTGGCCCAGCAGTGCTCCTTGCCGCCGGAGATCTTGATGACCCTGTCACCACGGCTGGAGAGGAATTGTGCCCAAGGCTTGCTGTGTTGTGAAGGACCCTGCCTGCGTCTGAGTCAACCCCAAGGGTTTCGTCTCAGCAACCAGGTGTTGGCGGATTGCTTGCTGTGGGTGGAGGAGTTGTTTGCTCCTGGTGGCGCTGCTCATGACACCAGTCTTGTAGCGCCTGTTTGAACATGGTCGCCCCCTGAAGCCGCGGCTTCGCGAAGGGGGGCTGGCTGGGGGTGAGTCCCAGCAGGTCGGCCGTCACCAGAATCTGACCGTCACAATCCGGACCGGCGCCGATGCCCAGCACGGGAATCTTCAGCTCCCGCCGTAATTCACTGGCCAGCACCGCCGGCACGTGCTCCAGTACCAGGGCAAAGCATCCCTGCTGCTGGAGATCCAGGGCTTTCTGCCGTAACTGCTCTTGAGCGGGGGCGCTGCGAGCCTGGCGACCCCAGCCCAGGCAATGGACAGACTGGGGCGTGAGTCCCAGGTGGCCCATCACCGGGATGCCGGTCCGCACCAATCGGTTGATTACCGCCATCGTCTCCGGTTCAGCCCCCTCCAGCTTGACGGCCTGACATGGGGTTTCCTTGAGAAAGCGACCCGCTGCGGCCACCGCCTGCTCAGCGCCACACTGATAGCTGAGGAAAGGAAGATCCGCCACCAGCAGGGGCCGCTGGATTGACCGACCCACCGCCTGGGTGTGATGCACCATGGCCTCCAGGGAGATGGGCAAGGTTGTGGCGTGCCCCAGGCTCACCATGGCCAGGGAATCTCCCACCAGGGCTACGTCACAACCCGAGGCCTCCACCCAAGCCCCGCTCAAGGCATCCCAGGCGGTCAGGGCTGTGATGATGCGCCCCTGATGCTTGTAATTCTGCAAATCCCGAATCGTGAGAGGCAAAGGGCACCCTGGTCATGCAGATGCTATTATTGACATGACTCGGATCCATGCGTTCCAGACGCCCAAACCTGGTCAGAGCCGGAAGGCAGCAGCCACACGGGATGCTCGGGATTGGCGTGGACTCCGGGTCACCTAATGGCTTGCCGAGCCCCACTGCCTTCCGAGAAGTCAGGGTGCGCTGTCCGGACCAC
>NZ_FITM01000062.1 GCF_900047545.1 Candidatus Synechococcus spongiarum | reverse complement strand
CCGCTACCGAGGCCTGGCGAAGAACAAGAATCGGCTGGCGCTGCTGCTTGGCTTTGTCAACTTGTTGCGTGCGGAGTCTTGTCCGGTGTGAGCCCCCCATGGGATGCGTGTGTCTGGGTATCATCAACCAGATGTAAGCTCAAGGATTGAGCTTGTTTTGTGACCGTCTTGGGCCAGCTTGGGCTGGTTTTGACAGGCGTAGCCCGACCACAACTATGCAAAATCCTCTATGGCCCTCTCTTGAAGGCCAACTCAGAGGTTCCTTAGAAGTTTCACCATACCGTGTTCCGCACCAACCATCGACACCGGCGCCGGCACCAGTCCGGAGCGATGATCCAGGATGAGCACCAAGGCCAGGTAGAGCACCGCCAGGGCAATGGAGAGGATGCCTGTGGTCAGGGCCACCAACTTGGGACGATCCATGGCTGAAGGGGGACGGCTTAACGGGAGAGGCTGGCGGAGATGGTGTCCACCAGTGTGGCAATCTGCTCCCTCCTGGTGAAGGGATTGCCCAGCACGGCTTTCAAATAGCGCTCACCATGATAGAGGGGACGGGAGAGCATCAGTCCTTGATCCAGTAGTCGTTGCCGGGTGCGGCGGCTCCAGGCCTCGCCGCTGCCGGCGGCGCTGGGGCGGAAACAGACGATGTGCAAATCCCCGGACGGCAGGATCAGGGGCAGGGGAGCCAGGCCCTGCCGCAGCACCTGGGCACGGTGCAGGGCCCCGTCCAGCAGGCCGTCAATACCCTGCTGCCCCAGTTGCCGCAGGCCGAGCCACAGCTTCAACACCTCCGCCGGACGGGTTCCCTGGAGACCGCAGTCTCCACCGTGGGCCACACGGGCGGGCTCCATGTAGGCCAGGGGTGCGGCAAAGGTGTCGGCCAATGCCTGGGGTTGGCGCAGCAACACCATGGCCGAAGCCTTGGCAATGCCCAGCCATTTTTGAGGATTCATGGTGAGGGAGTCGGCCCGGCCCATGTGGGCCACCCGCCCCCGGTGGCGCTGGCTGAGACCGCAGACAGCGCCAATGGCGCCATCCACGTGGAGCCAGAGGCCACGGCGGTGGCAGATGTCGGCAATGAGACCGATGGGATCAACCGCACCGCGGATGGTGGTGCCGGCGGTGGCCACCACCGCCAGTATGGGCGCCGTCTCCTGCGCCAGGGCCTCATCCAGCAGGTGGGGATCCAGGCGTCCGCTGGCATCGGTGGGCACCAGCCGCAGGACCGCCGCAGGCAGGCCCATCACCCGCAGGGCTTTGGCCAGAGAACTGTGGCAATCAGCACTGGCATAGAGGCAGGCGTGTTGTCCGTCCAATCCCCGCTGATGGCGGGCCGTCACCAGGGCTGTGATGGTGCAGAGGGTCCCCCCACTGGCCATGACGCCCCCGCCATCCTCCCCCAACCCCAGGCGTTGGGCAATCCAGCCTAGTAGGCGACGCTCCAGTTGGCTGAGCAGTGGTGAAAGCTCCTCCGCCAGCATGTTGTTGTTGAGCCAGGCACAGACCAGCTCCCCCGCCACCGAGGCTGGATTGGGCGGGGGATCCAAATGGGCCATGGCCCCCGGATGCCAAGGGTTGTAGGACCCGCGCACCAGCAGGTCCAGGTCCTCCATGAGGTGGTTGGCATCCAGCCCCCACGGTGCCGGCGCCACGGGGGGCAGAGTGACGGGACCGGGCAAGGGTGAGCGCGTCCGAGCCTCCCCATGCCATCGCTCCAACCAGGTCACCACCTGACGGATCAGGGCCACCATGGTGTGGCTGTGCTGGCCAGGGGGCAAACTGCAGGGGAAGGCGTCCAAGTCTGTCACCTGTACAGAATGATGGGGCACAGAATGATGAGCTCAAGCTGGGATCAGGGTCTCGCCACCCTGTGGATGAGGCGCTTGCTGCGCCGGGCAGCCATGGTGGGCAGGCGGGGAGAGGTGCCCGTGGCTGCGGTCATTCTGGATGGTGGCGGGCGCAGCATCGGCTGGGGGACCAACCGACGGGAGCGGGACGGAGATCCCCTCGGCCACGGGGAGCTGGTGGCCCTACGGCAGGCTGCTGCCCTGCGGGGAGACTGGCGATTTAACGATTGCACCCTGCTGGTCACCCTGGAGCCGTGCATCATGTGCGCCGCAGCCCTCGTTCAAGCGCGCATGGGGTGTGTGGTGTTTGGCACGGCGGACGGGAAGCGGGGGGGGCTGGGGGGTGTGCTGGACCTGAGCAAAAGCCCTGCTGCCCACCATCACATGGTGTGCAGAGGCGGGGTCCTGGCCAGGGAATGCAGGGTGCTGCTGCAGGACTGGTTCAGGCAGCGCCGGGCAGGCGCTGGCGCAGCAGGTCGATGAGCCGCTCCACGTTCTCGGCGGCGCTGTTCTGACCCATGAGCCCGATGCGCCACACCTTGCCTGCAAAATCCCCCAGACCACAACCAATCTCCACACCTTCTTCATCCAGCAGGGAGCGGGCAAATGCCTTGCCGTCCACACCCTCGGGAATGTAAACCGTGGTGAGAGTGGGCAGGCGCAGACGCTCATCCACAGCCAGCTTCAGGCCGAGGGATTGCAAACCCTCCCACAACAATTCGGCATTGCGACGATGGCGCTGCCAGGCGGCGTCCAGCCCCTCCTCCGCCAGCAGCCGCAGCGCTTCCCGCAGCCCGTAGTTCATGTTCACCGGCGCCGTGTGGTGGTAGACCCGATCACTACCCCAGTATTGGCTCAGGAGCGTGATGTCCAGATACCAGTTGGGAACCTTGCCGGTGCGGGACTTGAGCCGCTCCTCCGCCCGTGGTCCGATGGTCACCGGCCCCAGTCCCGGCGGGCAACTGAGGCATTTCTGGCTGCAGCTATAGGACATGTCCACACCCCAGCGGTCCAGAAACAGGGGAACTCCACCCAGGGACGTGACTGTATCCAGTAGGAGCAGGGTGCCATGGCGCCGGCATGCCTCACCCACACCCTCCATGGGCTGCAGGACGCCGGCAGAGGTCTCGGCATGGATGAGGCCCAACAGCCTGGGCTGATGTTCCACCAGAGCCGCTTCAAGTTCCTCCAGGCTGAAGGCCTGTCCCATGGGCTTTTTGATGATGACCACGTTGGCGCCGTAGCGGCTGGCCATATCCGCCATCCGATGCCCGAAATAGCCGTTGATGGCCACCAGGAAGGTGTCGCCCCGCTCCACGGTGTTGGCAATGCAGGTTTCCCAGGCGGCACTGCCGGTAGCACTCACGGGGATGGTGAGCCGGTTGTCCGTCTGCCACGCGTAGCGCAGTAACTCCTGCACCTCTCCCATCAAGCGGAGAAAGGTGTGGTCCAGATGGCCCACAGGGGGGCGGGCCATGGCCGCCAACACGTCGGGGTGGGCATTGGAAGGCCCAGGGCCAAGGAGCAGGCGCTCCGGCATGGCCAGAGGGTCCAGGGATAGGCGATGGGCCTGGTCCACTGCGGACGTGGCGGGAGGGGGCAGGGTCTGGGTCACGAAGGGCCGGTACCGGGGGGGGCAGAGAGCAGGCTAAGGGGACACTCAGCGGTTGCGCACATTGGCTTCCGCCAGGCCCCGCGCCAGATACTGAAACGGAGCGCGGACCAGGGGTCCAGCCGGGATCCCGGCATCCACCAGCATTTCCTCCACCACGTCGGCCAGCAAGGTGATGCTGCGAGCCGTGGGACCTGTGGGCACACCCAGAGATTTGTAGGTCTCGTTCAGGCCAGCGAGGACCCGCTCATCAAGGATCCGGTTATCGCCAGCCACCAGCGCATAGCTGGCATAGCGAAGGAAGTAGTCCATGTCCCGTAGACAGGCGGAGAGCCGTCGGGTGGTGTAGGCGTTGCCTCCGGGATTGAGCAGGTCCGGCTCGGCAAGAAACAGGCGGGCGCTGGCCTCGCGAACGATGACCCCAGCCGCGCCGCTAATCTGCTCCGCTGCCGCCAGGCGCTGCTCTGCCGCACTGAAGTAGTCGCCAATCTGATCCACGGCATCCCGGTCCAGGTAGCGGCCGCTGAGGTCATACCGGCCGATCAGAGCAGCAAGCGCATCTGCCATGAAACTCAATTGACGGGCCATGCCAGCGTATCACCGACATTTGCCGGGGGGCTCTCTGGACCCCGGTGCCAAGGGGAATTTGACAGAAATGGTTACGGTGGCCCCCAGGCCCCGTTGGATGAAACTGTTATCCTTGCTACAAAAAATCACGTTGCTGCTTTCATAAGATCAATCTTCGGGGCAGGTCCCCTTGTTTTCTAGCCTGATCTATGGCCAAAACTCCTCAGGACATTCTGGATCTGATCCGCAAGGAAAGCATTGAGCTGGTGGATCTGAAGTTTGTCGATCTGCCAGGAATGTGGCAGCACCTCACGGTCCACGCGTCTCAGATCACTGAGGACGCCTTCCACGACGGCCTGGCCTTTGATGGGTCGTCCATCCGTGGCTGGAAGTCCATCAACGAGTCCGATATGGCCATGGTGCCCGATGCGGACACGGCATGGATTGATCCCTTCTACCGGGACAACACCCTCAGCCTCATCTGCTCCATCAAGGAGCCCCGGTTAGGCCAACCCTATGAACGCTGCCCCCGCAGCCTGGCCCAAAAGACGGTGAAGTACTTGCGGGAAACCGGCATTGCCGATCAGGCGTTCTTCGGTCCTGAGCCGGAATTTTTCATCTTTGACGACGTGCGCTACCAATCCGCCGAAAGTGGTTGCTACTACAAGGTGGATTCCATTGAAGGTCAGTGGAATACAGGTCGGGAAGAGGAAGGAGGCAACCTGGGCTATAAGCCTCGCTATAAAGAGGGCTACTTCCCGGTGCCCCCTAGCGACACCTTCCAGGACATGCGCAGCGAGATGTTGCTGACCATGTGCAAACTGGGCTTGTCCATGGAGAAGCATCACCATGAAGTGGCCACCGCCGGGCAGAACGAAATCAACTTCAAGTTTGACGAGTTGCTGGCCACTGCCGACAACGTGATGATTTATAAGTACGTCATTCGTAACGTGGCGCGGAAATACGGGAAGACCGTGACGTTTATGCCCAAGCCGGTCTTTAACGACAACGGTACGGGAATGCACGTGCATCAAAGCCTCTGGAAAGACGGCGCTCCCCTGTTCTTCAGTGAAGCGGGTTACGCCGACCTGTCCCAGACGGCGCGCTGGTACATCGGCGGTATCCTCAAGCACGCCCCTGCATTTCTGGCCTTCACCAATCCCACCACCAACAGCTACAAGCGCCTGGTGCCAGGGTTTGAAGCGCCGGTGAACCTAGTCTATTCCCAGGGCAACCGTTCTGCGGCAGTGCGGATTCCCCTCACGGGTCCCGATCCCAAAGCCAAACGCCTGGAGTTCCGCCCTGGTGACGCCTTGGCCAATCCCTACCTTGCCTTTAGCGCCATGGTGCTGGCGGGTCTGGACGGCATCAAGAACCAGATCGACCCTGGCGAGGGGACAGAGATTGACCTGTTCGAGGCATCCGCTGAGGAGTTGTCACGGATTCCCACGGTCCCCGCGTCCCTCAACGAAGCCCTGGAGGCCTTGGAAAACGACAAGGACTTCCTCAAGCAAGGAGACGTCTTCACCGACGACTTCATTGAGAACTGGATTGCCTACAAGTACGAAGAGGTGCAGCAATTGCGTCAACGGCC
>NZ_FITM01000021.1 GCF_900047545.1 Candidatus Synechococcus spongiarum | reverse complement strand
GTCTCCACAATGACGTAGTCCAACGACTGGGGCTGCGCCAGAAGCCGATCCATGGCATCCATCAACTCCCCGTTGATGGAGCAACAGATACAACCGTTGCTCAACTCCACCATGGCATCGCTGGTGGCCACAATCAGGTCGTTATCAATGCCAATTTCTCCAAACTCATTGACCAGCACAGCGACTTTCAGCCCCTGCTGGTTGCTGAGGATGTGGTTGAGCAGCGTCGTCTTCCCCGCCCCGAGAAATCCGGTCAGGATGGTGACCGGCAGTCCTGTCTTTGGTCCAGTGTCCGGGGTCGGTTGATGGGTTGTCATGGTGACTGTGCCTGATAAGTGCTGCTGTGGTGAGCTAAGGATCTAGGCTATCGCCGGGCCGGCTTTCCTGCCAAGCAGCCTGGCCAAGGCCAGCCTGCTTTCGTCTCGTACCATTGGGTACGTGTGTTGTCTTCCCTGCTGATGCCCAACTCCTGGCAATCGTCTGCCGGCTATGCCATGGCCATGGCGGCTGCCGTGGCCTTGCCCCTTGCCAACGGGGCTTTTGCACAAGACCAGGATTCATTGAAGCCCAGCAAGGTGCTTCAGTCCGGAGACGCCAGCTTTAACCCCAGTACCGTGGAACGCCTCCTCAGCCAAGGGGACGAGTCCGTCGCGGCGGGAGATCTGGAGACGGCGCGCAAGCACTACGATGACGCCCGCGGAGCAGCGCAGGCATTGGCGGGCTTCTATCGCGACCTCAGTGGCGGCTTTCGTGGCCTGGACGCCCAGGTGCCACGGGAGATGGACACCAAAGGTCGCCGCTCCATTACGTTGCAGGCAGAAGCCAGTCTTCGCCTTGCCGCCCTCTATCGCCGCCTGGGGCAACCCGAGGTGGCGGTCCCGTTGCTGGTGGAGGTGATCAAGTTGATGACAGTCACCAATCCCCTGGGCGTTCAGGCCTATCAGCAACTGGTGGAGTTGGGTTTTGCCGAAACCCCGTACGATGGACCCGGCTGAAATCTTCTCCTCGCTAAAGTCAAGAGGTGCTTTGCCGATCATGGTGACTCCAGCCGCCGTTGAGGCTGCCATCTGCGCAGCCCTCCCCGATGCCCGCGTGGCCGTTGAGGATCTCACTGGTTCCGGAGACCACCTGCAAGTCTCCGTCACCTCGGCAGCATTTGCTGGTGTCTCCCGTGTGCGTCAGCATCAGCTTGTTTACGCTGCACTCAAGAACGAGTTTGCCAGCGACGCCATTCATGCCCTGGCCCTGACAACAACGGCGCCGCCCACCCAGGGAACATGAGACCTCGTCTCCAAGGGAAGAATTAACCTCGATCTTCCTGGCGCCCATTCCCCCGTTTTCACTGTCATGGACTCTGCTCTCAAGAACCGCATTGAAACCCTGGTGGCCAGCAGCCCTGTTTTCGTCTTCATGAAGGGGAGCAAGCTCATGCCCCAGTGCGGGTTTTCCAACAACGTGGTGCAGGTGCTCAACGCCCTTGGCGTGCCCTACGAGACGTTTGACGTGCTCTCGGATCCGGAGATTCGACAAGGCATCAAGGACTATGCCGACTGGCCAACCATTCCCCAGGTATATCTCAAGGGTGAATTCCTTGGCGGCAGTGACATTCTCATCGAGATGTACAACTCTGGTGAACTGCGAGAGACCATGGAAGTGGCCCTGGCGTCCTGAATCCCTTGTTGCCGGACCAGTTTTACCAGGGGAAAGCTTGCTGGTGAGACCGGCTAGTTGAGAAGGCGATGCAGGCCATGGTTGTTCCCTTCCGGCCAGATGCTGCTAGAGGGATCAAGAATCCAGCGGCCAACCAGGTCTTCCAACCGCTGTTGTGTCATGGGATTCAATTGCTGACTGCGGCACAAACAATGGAGGTAGCCATCCGCGTAGAGCCGTAGCTCCGAGGCGTTGCAGCCACGGCCGGCCATCTCGCGGCAGGCATCGCAGAGGGCCTGGAAGTGACGGATGGCATCGGGGTCTTGAAGGGCCGTCATCGACGTTGCGGGAGGCTGGGTTGCAAGGGGCTGAAGGGTCAGTCGGTCAGGGTGTCCTTAACAAAAGTCAATGCTGTCCTCATTTTATCCGGGTATGGGCGACACCCGAATCCTTTTCGGGAATAGCTTAGCCGTAATTTGCACCAGCCTGGTTTGGAGTCCAACCTTGGCGCAACCGAGCACACTTCCCTCACCTCGTCAGCCCGCATTCTTGTACTGGAAGCCCATCCAGCGCTGCGGGTTGTGCTGGCCCAGCGCCTTCGCCAAGACGGTTATCTGACGGCTGGCGTCTCCACCGCCCACCAGGCCATACAGGTCTGTGCCAACGAAAAGCCCGACTTGCTGGTGACCACAGAGCTTTTGGAGGATTCCACCGGCTTGCGGCTGGCGG
>NZ_FITM01000005.1 GCF_900047545.1 Candidatus Synechococcus spongiarum | reverse complement strand
ATGGCTACCCCTATGCCTATGGGCCAGGCACCAATGCAACCTACCTGTTTGCCGATAACGCTCACCCCAGTGGTGTAGCCAACAGGATTTTGGCCGACCTGGTGATTGCCACCATCTCTGCCTCGGCCCAGGTGGATCGGCACACCATGCCCAAGCCTGGACCAGGCTTCTTCGGATCTGCGGTGACCTCTCTTCTTGCTGTGGCATCCAAACTGCACTGGCACTGGGCTGGCAACCAGCCAGCATTCTCTTTGCATGCCCTCCTGCGTCAACAGCTCCCACCGCCGATGGCGTTGTTGTCCCTCTGGCCTACCGCTCCGGCTGGACTCACCTGGCTGGAGCCATTTGGCGGTTGCAAGGGCTGGGGCATTCCCGTATGGCCCGTTGGCTGATGGTCCTGCTGGGTACCGCAAACGTTCCCGTTGCTCTGGTCGCTGGCCTTTTGGGACCTGTGGCTATTGTGTGGTAGTTGCACAGGCGTGGTCAGCCTTCCTGTCTGGTTGATGGCCTTGGTGGCCCGGTGGCGTGGGGGAGACACCCTTGCGTGTCAATTGCCTTGTACAGGGGTAACAATTTTATTTCGGTGAACTTTTATGTGACCTTGGATTAGGTAACCGACCTCGGGGAGAAAGCCTGATAGATACTTCTCAGCGATGTCCACTGAAGCCAGCCCCGCTGTTTGCTTCCAACGGGCACGCCCCCCACGTCTTGAAAGAAGTTCCTTTCTCATGCTAGACGCCTTTTCCCGCGCCGCTACCGCTGCTGATGCAAGCGGCTCCTTTATTGGTGGCACTCAAATCGCCACGCTGAAGACCTTTGTTGCAGAAGGCAACAAGCGCCTGGATGCCGTCAAGGCCATCTCCACATCCGCTTCCTGCATCGTCACGGATTCCGTAGCCGGCATGATTTGCGAGAATCCTGGCCTCACATCCCCCGGTGGCAACTGCTACTCCAACCGCCGCATGGCCGCCTGCCTGCGGGATGGGGAGATCGTGCTGCGTTACGTGGCCTATGCCCTCCTGGCTGGTGACAGCTCCGTTCTCCAGGACCGTTGCCTCAATGGCCTGAAGGAGACCTATGCGGCTCTGGGTGTCCCCACAGGCTCCATGGCTCGTGCCGTGGCCATCATGAAAGCCTGCGCGGTGGCCCATATCAACGGGACCAACGGTGACCGTGGCCCCCAGGCGACCAACAACACCATCAACCTGGGCACGACCGCAAAAGGCGACTGCTCTGCACTGGCCTCCGAAGCTGCCAGCTACTTTGACGTCGTCTCCACGTCCATTAGCTGAAGGCACTGCCCCAGCCACATTTCCGACGCTCACAACCTTTCTCTGCTTTCGCGATGAAATCCACCATCACCACAGTGATTGCAGCAGCAGATAACGCTGCTCGTTTCCCTAGCGCTTCCGACCTGGAGTCCGTCCGCGGCTCCCTGGAGCGTGCCGCTGCCCGCATGGAAGCTGCCGAAAAGCTGGCCGCCAACTACGATGCCGTAGCCCAGGAAGCGGTTGACGCAGTCTACAAGGTCAATCCCCAAGGCAACCTGGGCCGTCAGCCTCGGGTCTGCGACACCGAGGGCAAGGACAAGTGCAAGCGTGACTTTGTTCACTACCTGCGCCTGATCAACTACGCCCTGGTCACCGGTGGCACTGGTCCCCTTGATGAACTGGCCATCAACGGCGCCAAGGAGGTCTATGCAGCCCTCAGCATCGACGCCGCCACCTATGTCTATGGACTCAACACCTTGCGCAACCGCGGCTGCGCTCCCCGTGACATGAGCGCCCAGGCCCTGGCAGAGTACAACGCTGCTCTCGACTACGTGGCTAACTCCCTGGGCTGATTTCAGTCACCAGGAGGCGAAACTTGGGGGCAAGCCTAGCGCCCCCCAAGTTTCGTAACAATTTGGCCATGTTTTCCGTGGTGCCAAAATTCGGCCCTACACTTTCACCATAGTCCTTCAAGCGGCAAGCTTCCGCCCTCACAACACGGCTCTCCTTCCATGACCTTTGGTCCAGCCTCTCTTCTTGGCGTCGAACGCTTCGAATCGACTCCACCCCAACAACAGTACCAGGCCAGCAGTAACGAAGAGCGTGAAACCCTCCTCTCCGCTGCTTATCGACAGGTGCTTGGCAATTCCTATGTCATGGAGAGCGAGCGACAGACTGTCGCTGAATCACAGTTTAAGTTGGGTCGCATCAGCATGCGCGAGTTTGTGCGCACCCTGGCCAAGAGCTATCTCTATCGTAGTCGTTTCTTCGATTCTTGTAACCGCTATCGCTACATCGAGTTGACTTTTAAACACTTGCTGGGCCGATCCCCTGATTCTTTTGCCGAGATGCGTGAGCATGCCAACCGTTTGGATAATAAAGGGTACGATGCAGATATTAATTCCTTCATTGATGGGGAAGAATATCAGCAACGCTTTGGAGAAGATACAGTTCCCTATCTCAATGGTTGGAAGTCCGAGCCAGGAAAAAGTATGCAAGAGTTCACCTGGATGTTCCAGCTCACCCGTGGCGCTTGTAGTAGTGACCTCAAGGGGGATCTGGCAGGCATCGACTCCAAGTTAGGTCGCGCAGTTTATCTAAATCGACCCTTGCCGATTGTGGCCCCTTCAGGTGTCAACGGCAATGGTCAAGGGTTTAGCTTCCGTCCCACCAGTCGACTCAGCGAACCCCAGTCTCGCCTGGGTGTTGGCGCAGGAGACGAGGGCAAGGTGTTTCGCGTGGAAGTCACCGGTTACAGCGCGCCGGGTGTTGCCAAAATCTCCCGCTATCGCAAGAGCAACCAGGTCTTCTACGTGCCTTTTGCCAAGCTCTCCGAGCAGTTCCAGCGCATCCACCAGGAGCGCGGAAGGATTGCCAGTATCACGCCGGTGAGTTGACTTCTCCTTCCCTTCCTTTCCTTTTAGGCATCGCCCCCCAGCATTTCTCCCCCCATGACCCCACCCACCAGCAGCCTTTCTGATTACCGCACCCAGAAGTACTCCTTTGGTGTAGCACGCGATCTGGACCAAGACCCAGTTTGCCTGAGTCCCAGCGGCGATAATCTGGATGCGGTCATCAATATCGCCTATCGTCAGGTGTTTGGTGGCGTCGGCCTGTTCGAGGTTGATCGCGTCAGCATCGCCGAATCCCAGCTACGCCACGGTGACTTGACGGTTAAGGGTTTTGTGGAGGCCCTAGGGCAGTCGAGCACCTATGAGCGATTCTTTCTGAACTCTACCAGCCCTCATCGCTTTGTAGAACTCAACTACAAGCATTTCCTGGGCCGCCCCCCGGCCAGTGAAGCGGAAGTGAGCATCCACGTGAAGCTGCTGCAGGAGCAGGGCTACGCTGCAGAAATCAGTAGTTACGTCAATAGCGACGAGTACCAAGAGGTGTTTGGGGATGACACTGTCCCCTATTTGCGCTCCATCAACAGCTTGGTGGGCTTTCCCCAAGACACCTTTAACAAAACCTTCCGCCTCCGTGGCGGCGCCGCCGCCAGCGACTTTTCTATGGGGCGCAGCAGCCTCACTGTTGCCGAACTGCTGGGCTACCCCAATTACGCCATTCCCCTGCCCAGCCAGGGGCGCCCTCTGGCCAGGCTTTCCAACTTTGCCCGTATCACCAAGGGTCCCCAGTCCGTTCCCCTCAGTAGCAGCCCCTACGGCAGCTTTGGCGTGGGAGAACGGGTTCAGCCTCGCTACATGCGCCAAGACAAGGACGACCCTATGGATAAAGCCACCCTGCTGCGGCAGCTTTATCGTCACGTGATGGGGAATCCCCACCTGATGGACACAGAGCGGCCCCAAGAGCTAGAATCCCAATTCCTCAGCGGCAGGCTCAATGTACGGGAATTTGTTCGTGGACTGTGCAAAACACCTCTCTACCGTAGCCGTTTCTTTGAAACAATGGCGCCCTATCGATTTGTGGAAGTGAACTACAAGCATATTCTGGGTCGCAGCCCAGAAAGCCAAGCTGAAATGGGCGCCCAGTTGGACCGGGTGATCACCGCTGGCTACGATGCCGCCATTAATTGGTTGGTGGACAGCGATGAGTATAGCAATGTGTTTGGAGACGATGTGGTGCCCTATCTGCGGGGTGTGAGTAGTGGAGACGGCCGCAGTCAGGCCAACTTCAATCGCACCCTGGCACTGGTGCCCGGCTATGCCGGCAGCGATAGTGTGCGTCGTGATTCCATCACGGTCAACACCGTTGCTGGAGCCTCCAGCCTGGCCGTTGCCACCCGCAGCACCGCCAGCAGCGGCTCGGCTGATGCGCCTGGCAAGCGCTTCCGCATTGTTGTGCGCAGCCAGCTTGCTGGCAGCCGTCGTCGCCTCGCCACCACCACCTACGTGGTGGCGGGTGACAACATCACCAGCCAACTGGCGTTTATCCATCGCGACAGTGGCCGGATTGTCAGTCTTACGGAGATCAACTGATCTCTCCTGACGTCTCTCGCTACACCATGGCTCCTGCCGGGTGCAACCTTTCCATTCCCCTTACTCCCCCAATCATCATGCCCCTTTGGCTCGCTGACGAATTAAACACAGAGCTGTTTAAGAGTCCCTCGGACACAGAACTCCAGGACGTGTTCACCGCAACCTACCGTCAAGTTCTGGGCAATGCTCACATCAACAGCTTTGAGCGTTGCGAAAAGGCTGAATCCCAGTTGCGCAATGGCAGCATCACAGTCCGTGAATTCGTCATCGCAGTTGGTCTTTCAGAGACCTACAGGAATCTATTCTTCACCAACAACAGTCCGTATCGGTTCATTGAGTTGAACTTCAAGCACTTCCTGGGACGTTCACCTCGAAATCAGGAAGAAATTGCTGAGCATGTGCTCATCTACAACACCCACGGCTACGATGCTGAAATCCTCTCCTACATTGATAGCGAGGAATACAGCAGCGCTTTTGGGGAAAACAATGTTCCCTCTCCACGGGTTGACAGCAGCCAATTCCAGGACAACAGGGACTACCTCCTCACCCTGAACCTGAACCGTGGCCGGGCCAGCAGTGACAGGATGCCAGCCATGGCCCAGGTGCGTCAGCTTGCGGCCAAACTGCCCGCCAAGGCCAACCCACCTCGGGTGACCAATAACCAGTACGACAACCGCATCACCCGCTACGAGGTCAACTATGACTTGTCAGGGAACAGCGCCACCAATCGCTGCGCTGCTCAGTCGGTCCAGGTTCAGTTTGCCAATCTGAGTCGGCAGTTGCAGAGCATTCAGCGGCGTGGCGGTCGCATTCGCACGATCCGCGTCACCAGCTAACGCCCCTTCCGACCCGCCAGCTTCAGTTTCAGTTAGTTTCTTCCCCTGGGCTGGCGGGCCCAAGAGGGCCAGTCAATGAACACACGCTCACCTGATTCCAGCCCATCCAACACCTGGATGTTGCTGCCGCTGGAATACCCCAGGTCAATGGAGCGAAAGGTGGGTTGGTCATCCCTGCCCACCACGTAAACCCCCGATTGCCCAGAGCGCGTGACAACGGCAACGGTGGGTACCACAGGGGTGGGGGAGAGTTCCTCGGTGAAGAATTGCACGTCTCCACTCATCCCATAGCGTAGCCGGGGATTGTCGGCCAAAAGCTTCAGGGTCACGTCAAAGGTGATCACGTTGTCGTTCACCTGGGATCGGGGAGCGATGATGTCCACCTGCGCATCCAGGGGCTGGTTCGGGAAGGCATCCAGCACCACCATGGCTTCCTGATTCAATTGGAGACGACCAACCTCATTGTCAGGCAGAGCGGCCACCACTTGGTGGCCAGTGCCGACGGTGAGCAGAGGTGTATTGCTGGCGCCACTGGTGTTGCCAGCGCTGCTGGCTGAAGGGGCAACATAGCTCCTGGGCTCTGCAAACCGCTCCATCACCAGGCCGTCAAAGGGGGCCTGCACGGTCAGTTCCCTTTGCTCCTGCAGCAATTCCTGGAGTCTCTGCCGACTGGCCGCCACCTGACTCCGCTGTGCCCGGTAGCGGCTCTCCAGTTGGCTCAGGGCCAGTTGGCTCAACGCCCCTACCTCCACTAATCCCTGCTGACGCATGAGTTCTTCCTCCCGCAGGGCCAACTCTTCCTCCGCCTCGCTCAGAAGGGCTTGGCGTTCCTTGAACCGAATGGGCAAATTGCCACCGTCCATCACCACCAGAGCCTGACC
>NZ_FITM01000011.1 GCF_900047545.1 Candidatus Synechococcus spongiarum | reverse complement strand
AAGCCCAGTTGGCACAAGGCTTCTCAATAAGACCAGACGACTCGGAGCGAATTTCCTAGGTTTTCCCTAACCTAATGCTCTGTCCTCCTCTTGAGGGGATGTTCGTCAAAACTCCACTCCCCGAAACCGTCCATATCTATGGCGTCGGCCTGCACCTGCCTTCCAATCAGTTCCACCCAGCGAGCCTGTTCCGCATTGAACGTCTCCGTGCGCGCCACGCCATGCCTCGAAGCGTGTGCCCATCTCGGCAGCACGGGCCTCGTGTTCGGACAAGCGCACGATGCGGCCGTTTTCATCAAGTGTGAGCCAGTCGCGGCTCAGTGGATCGATATGGTCTTCAACGTCAAGGGTCAGCAGCGGCCTGGGCTTGTCCGGGTGGGGAGAGCGGCCCGAAGCCTTCATTGGACCGCTGTCGATGCCGCCTTCGTTGTCGCTGTGCAGATCCGTTACGCCTGCAAAGTCAAAAATCGTGAACTGGCTCTTCCCGATATGGGGCGCCTGGCGTGTGCCCCGTCCGCGCATTTGCCAGTAGAGGATCGTGCTCCACGTGAACCACGCCATGAGCAGGTTCACCACTTTCTGACAGTCGAAACCGGTATCCAGCATGTTGAAACTGACCAGGACGGACGGAACAACCCGTCCTCGGGATCGGGGAGCACGTCGGTGTCCGCTGTGCAGGGTGTAGCCGTGAGGCCAAGCTGGATGCCGTCGAAATGCCGCAGTGTGGCGCTCCATTTGCCGGAGATGGAGCGATGGCATTCGTCAGTGACCACGAGGTCGAAGTAGCCCGATGACAGCCTGCGATATTCCGCGATCATGGTCTGGAGAGTCGCAATCGTGCGCACTTTGCACGGTCGAAGCAGCGGCCGGGACGGAGCACGTGACAGGGATAGTCCCGGAGATGGTCGGTGAACGCCTCCTCCTCCTGCCGCGCCAGTTGCAATCTGGTCCACTAAGAACAGGACGCGGGTGACGACGTTTGCCTGGAACAGCCGCTTGATGAAGGCCGCTGACGTGCGTGTCTTGCCGGTTCCCGCTGCCATCTCCACCATCAGCCTGCGGCGACCGCACGAGACCTGGGCTGACAGCGCGTTGATGTAGTCAATCTGGTAGTCTCGGTCCACAATTTCCGGTCGATGTCCACCGTTGACAGATCACGGCGGAACTGGCGCACGGCGGCTCGCCGTTCAAGGTCGTCTTTCGTGCCGTCGGGCAGCTTTTCCTCAAACAGCACGCTTAAGCCGTCAGTCAGTTTCCAGTCCGCATCTTTAAGCAGACCGTCAGTCTTGACCCGTGCGAAGGCTTCCTTCCTGTTGTTTATGCTGATGTGCTTCAACTGATGGCCACCAACTCCTGCCCCTGTTCGGGAATGGCCAGATAGCGGCGCAGCCAACCCACCAGCCAGTAGAACGGCAAGGTGTCCGCCAGGGCACAGAGGAATTTGAAGATGTAGCCGCTGAGGATGAGCCCACCCAGTTGGGGCAGGACGGGCTGGCTGGCCTCCAGGGGCAGCACGTCGCTGCTCAGGTAAGTGACGATGATCACGGCGCTGGTGTCCACAAGCTGGCTCACCAGGGTGGAGCCGTTGTTGCGGAGCCACAGGTAGCGACCACGGGTGAGGCGTTTCCAGGCGTGGAAGAGCCGCACGTCCGTGAATTGGGCCGTCAGATAGGCCACCATGGAGGCCATGATGGTGCCCACCGTCAGGTGCCGCAACTCAAAAAACAGGGGCAGGCGGCCGGCCCCGTCCGCAGCGGGCAAGCCGGTGGCAGGGTCCAGCTGCTCAAATCCCGGCAGCACGCCCCCAAGCCAGACAATCAGCAGAATCCAGATGTTCAGTAACAGCCCCACCCACACCAGTTGGGAGGCGCGCCGCTCTCCCCAGATTTCGCTGATGACGTCCGTGCAGAGGAAGGTGACGGGATAGGGGAGCACCCCCACCGCCACCACAACGGGAAACGGTCCCAATTGACCCAGGTTGATGAAACGGCTCAGCCCCAGGACGTTGAGCAATCCCATGCTGCCCAGAAACAGGCCCGACAACACCAGAAAGGCAAATTCGCGACGGGCGTTGAGTTGGTGAAGAGACGACATACACTATTGACCTCTTCTCCGTCCTAAAGGCCGGGGATTCCTTTTTTCAAGTCAGCCATCGCTGTCCTCCTTGATCAAGACGGGTTCCTGCTTCATAGCCAGATACCAGCCCGCTGGATTGACTCTCGGCTCCGCTGCATCAGTGCTGCACCACTTGGGTACTGCTCCCCCTCCGCCCTGAAGGACGGAGCCCCTCGCTCCATGAGGGTGGTGGAGCAATGCTTTAGTCCAAGGTAGGTGCTGCAATCGAGGTCGCCATGGCTGCTCTGAGTGGTTTTCTCGTGCTGGACAAGCCTGCCGGGTGTACCTCCCATGACTGCGTGTCCCTGGTGCGGCGCTGCCTGGGGCTGCAGCGCATTGGCCATGGGGGCACCCTGGATCCAGGGGTCACCGGTGTGCTGCCCATGGCGGTGGGCAGCGCCACCCGCCTCCTGCCCTACCTCAACGGCGACAAGGCCTACGGGGGAACCATCACCCTGGGGCTGCGCACCAGCACCGATGATCTCTCCGGTGCGGTCTTGCAGCGGCGGCCTGTCCCCGCCCTGGGGGCGGTCGAACTGGAGCAGGCTTTGGCCTGCTTCCGTGGCGTCATTTGCCAGCGCCCCCCGGCGGTCTCCGCCGTCCGGGTGCAGGGGGAGCGCCTCTACCACAAAGCCAGGCGGGGGGAAACGGTGGCGGCCCCGGAGCGCCAGGTGACGGTTCACGCCCTGGAGTTGCGCCGCTGGCGCCCTCCCCACCTCACCGTCCAGGTGCGCTGCAGTGCCGGCACCTACATCCGCTCCATAGCCCGTGATCTGGGGGAAGCCCTGGGTTGTGGCGGCGCCCTGGCCAGCCTGCGGCGCACGGAAGCCCTGGGATTTGGGTTGGAGCAAGCCGTCACCATGCCCCAACTGCAAGCCCATCCGGCCCCCGCAATCCTGGTGCAGGATCCCCGGCAGGCCCTGTTGGTCCTCTATCCCCACCACCAGCTCAGTCCGGAGGAGCACAGCCGCTGGTGCTGTGGCCAGGCGCTCCCTGCCCCCACGACTCTGATAGCGGGGCAAGCGGTGACGGTGCTGAACCCCACCGGCGCCCTGGCGGGGATGGCGGTCATCCGCTCGCCAGGGCAACTGCAACCCAAGCTGGTGTTGGATCCCCGCAGTTGAGGGCGGCAAGCTGGAGCAAGCGCTCCCCGGCTCCACCATGCCCTGGTACATCAAAACCGAACAGTTTCGTGGGCCTGCACAAGACATGAGAGAACACCTGGCCGCCCATCGCCGCTGGGTGCGGCAGCAGCGGCAGCAGGGCCAAGTGATGGTGAGTGGCTACCTGGTGGATGGCCATGGTCAACCAGGGGGCGGTGGTCTGCTGATCCTGCAAGCAGACACCTACGGTGCGGCCCTGGCCCTCGTCCAGCAGGATCCCATGATCCTCTCCGGCTGTGTGGACTGGCGATTGCAGGGGTGGACTCCCGTGGTGGGGGACTTGTCTCTGCTGCCCCAACAGAGCCTCCTCTGAGGTCAATCTCTGAGGTCAATTCGCCTCTAACCCTTCAGGCCACTCAACCCACTGCTGCGGACTTTTGCTGCTGCTGGAGCACCAATGCCGCCACCAGGGCTGCAATCACCAGCAGGTTCACCAGGGCCACCAGGCCACCCAGGGCGGAGAACACCCCCAGCCGCACCTTGGCTTTGAGCAGCAGGCCCAACAACAGAAGGATGGTGAGCCTCAGCTTCAACAGCAGGGCCTGATTCAGCAGGCAGAACAGGGGGGCCATGGCGCCACGGGGATGGACTCCCATTCTGGCAGGGCAGATCTGGGGCTGGGGCTAGAGTTTCAGGTGCAGGCCCAGTGCAGCCTGGTGGGATCGTTGGGATTGGTCCCCTGTGCGGAAGGTGTAGTCCAGGCTGGCCTCCATGTGTTCGTGGACGTCAACCACGGCGCCCACAGCCAGAACAGCGGTGGCGGCAGAAGGCTTCAAGCCGTTTAGGGAAAAGCTGGCCCCTGGCATGCTGTTCACCCCGGCAGAGACGCGCACGGGATCCATCTCCAGCTCCCGCTCATAGCTAATCCGGGCATGGGGGCGGACGGGAAGTCCCCCCAGGTGGTGGGCTGCCTCAATGCCGTAGCCAGCCCGCACGGTAACGGAACGGCGGCTGAACTTGGCAAAGTTCATGGCGGTGGCGCGGTTGCCCCCTTCCCGGTAACCGTCCGTATTCTGGTTGATCCAATTCAGCCCGGCTGACAGGCTGTGGCGGAAGTGGTTCCCGCCGTTGGGCAGGGTGTAGTCCAGATCAAGGTTGGCTCCGAAATGGCTGATGGTGGTGGAGCCCTGCTCCGTGCGTTGGGTCGGGCCAAGCACGATGCTGCGCTCAATGTCGACGCCCGTGCTGCCCAAGGTCAAGCCCCCCTGCAACTGCAAGGGGCCCCGCTGCCATTGGCCGTCCAGGGACCACAGGGTGGCGGCGCTATCCAGGGTTGCCCCCTGGGCTGTGTTGTGGTGGTTGCCAAAACTGACCGCCGCCCCCACGCTGCCGCCCCCATCCCAATCACGGCTGATGCCCAGGGTCACCACGTTCAGGTCTGCGGAACTATCGCCAAGGGTAGGCAAGGCATCCTTGTCCTCCTGGGCAAGGGCGCCAGCAGCCCAGAGTTGCAGGTTGGCGCCGTCCAGGGGGATCGTCATGGAGCCCCGTCGAGCCACAGCATGGCGATGCACCCTAGCCACGCTCAACGCCCCTTCACCGGCGAGAGACACCTGCACCGGTGCAGACAAGGTGGATGTGACCATGTTGGCCAGCATCTGGTGGACGCTGCCGCTGGGGTGGATACTATCGGCGAATAGATAGGTATCGTTGGTGTTCGGGTTATAGGTATAGGGATAACCTGAATTGGCAGGTCCGCAGGCGTCATCAAAGCCAAGGCCGGGGATGGGCGTGCCTGTACATGCACCCTGGGTAACGTTCTGGAAACCGTAGTTACCGGGCTCGCGGATGAGTTCCTGGAACAGGCCATGCACGTCAATGGCAACCACCCCATGACCCAAGTTTGGCAGGCCGTCAGCAAGTGTTTGGTTAAACTGCAGTGAACCATTCCTGTTAATAAAATCCTTAACTGGCATATTGAAACCAGGCACAGTAGACAGCGCCCGATTAACCTGCAACACACCCGGAGTTTCCCTGAGGGGAGGCAAGTTCAAGATCACGATATTCTCTGCCCCTTTCTCTTGTAAATATTGAATCTGCCCCAAGTAGTCTGATGCTGCTGTTTGCGCAGCTTGTTGCAGGCCAGCCAAGTCACCGGAAAACCTGGCAATAGCCGCCGGAATGTCGTTTCCAGAGGCTAGAGCTTTCCCTACCCTTGCGAGAGCCCCGTCGGATCCGGCGAGATCGAGATCATTGGCGCCGCCCCAGATGACGTAGAGTGCATCGGGATTCGCCCTGTCCCCGTCAAGGGAGTTGAAATGCTGTCTCAGTTGACTGCTGATGGATAGCAATTGATAACTTTGTGAAAGAGATGAGAAATCTCTGGTGACACGAGCACCGCCAACGGCATAGTTTGTACCACCACTTTCAATGGGCTGATATTGCCCTAAGCCTCCATAGAATTGCTCAAGATGCTGTGCCCAGACCCAATCAGGATTTGTGGAGAAATTGGTGCCTTCAGGATAGCGAAGATCTGCCGGCAATCCCGGAGTCTGGTTCTGGAGACGGGCCAAGTTGCCCGGATCGCTGACGCTATCGCCAAACACGACAACGGAATCAAAACTTTGCGCCTGGGCAGCCCCCGCCATGGCCCAGCCCGCCAACAACAGGGAGGTGCGCAACACCGGCCGCAGCTCCCGGGCTAGGACTGAGCCACCCGGAACCGGCTCACTTGGGGAGCCCTTGGCGTTGGCGTCATGGAGCCCCCGGCTCACTTGGGGTGAGTCCGGCCCATACCGGCTGGGGTGCTGGTGGTCCATGGTGGCAGCAAGAGTGCCAGGCAAGGTTACAACAACTCCGACTGTGGGACGTTACGGCTCGGGCTTGGCTGGCAGCAGCAGTTGGTATATTTGTTCGATGCGGTCACTGAGTTCAGCAGCCAGGCTGTCCATGCGGTCGTTGAGGTCGGCACCCAACTTGTCCACGCGGCCGTCGAGGCTGTCCATGCGGCTGGCCAGTTTCCGGTTGTCCGCCTTGATCTCGACCCGCAGAGCATTCATGGAGCCGTTGCCCCCGCCAATCGCCGCCTCAATCTCCTCCTTCGCATCCTGCCCAAACTCCCGTAAATTAGCTTTGATTTCGGCCCGGAATCCCCGTAAATCCGTCAGCAGGCCAAAGCTGACCGCGGGCATCAGGGCAATCAAGCTCACCAACAAGGCAGGGGTGACCCATTGGGGTCCAAGGCTGAGCAGCGGGCTGCTGCGTCGTGGGTGCGCCGGAAGTCATGGCTAACCATTGCCAATCTTCAGGGTAACGGATCCAGTGGGAGGGCCACGGGGACCAGGGGATGACCAAAGGACTACAGTGTCTTGATCGTCCCATCAATCAGAGTGCCATGGCCTCCAGTACGCCACCAGGCAAGCCC
>NZ_FITM01000002.1 GCF_900047545.1 Candidatus Synechococcus spongiarum | reverse complement strand
CCGGAGGGGCCAGCGCAGGTGGTCCGCCGCCGCCGGAACATGGTGTTCACACCAGCCCCCGTCAAGGGGCATGAGTCCCAAGCGGTGTCGCCACCAGCCCCGGTCCGCCCTGGGGTCGGGCCATGTGGCCCCACGCAGCAGGGCCACGCTCAGATGGTTGTCCTGCACATGGATCCCTTGGGGGCCGTCCAGGAGCACCGCCAGGCCGCCCTGCTGCAGCAGCAGGGCCATCCAACTGAACGCCGCACAGTGCCAGCGACTGTGTTCCCGTGCCGTCCGTGGTCGTGCCGGGCGTTCAATCACCCCGCCGGACGTATCCGCCGCCCAGCGCTGGACGGGCTGCGCCAGCTCCCCGTCCAGGCTCAGCAGTTCATGGGCCTGACGCCAGTGGATGCTTAAGCGCAGGTCCAGGTAGGGGCTGCCCGCAGCAAGGCAGGCCATCATGCTGATGCGGCTCTGCCCAAAAGCGCCACGCCAACGCAGTCGCACCATGCAGGGGTTCTGCTCCAGCAACTCAGGCTGGCCCAGCCTGATGCCGCCAAGGGGATGGCGGCGATGATCAGGAGCCAGATCCCAGGCGTCCCAGTACTCGCCCCGGTCCCGCCAGCGGCCCAACGCCAAAGGTTGCGCCAGCACTTGGCGACCACCTGGGGAAAACAGTTGCAGGACACCTTCAGGACCGCAGTACACGGTGCAGAGGCCGTTGCCTAATTGCCAATAGTCAGGGGTTGCACCCTGGTGGATGCGCACCGGATGAAGTGGAGGTTCGACCACGTCAGACGGGCTTTGGAGCCGCCGCCAACCCACGCCCGCCATGGGGGGCAGGACCTGGTGCTGTTGGGACCGGGGGAAACGCACCACCCGGGGCCAGGGGCCGGCCGGTTGCAGTTGGAGCGCCACCCAGTGGTTCCCCGCTGCCGGTGGATGCCCATCCCGAGGCCCAGTGCCGAGAAGCTCCTGTAGCCCCTGGTCACGGATGCGGCTGGCCTGGCGCCTCAGGCGCCGCCATCCACTCTCCAATTGGGCAAACACCTCGCCGGTGGCGCTGCCCGGCAGGATATCGTGGAACTGGTGGAAGAGGAGTGTTGTCCAGCAGCGCTGCAATTGCTGGATCGGGCAGTTCCAATGGTCTCCCGCTAGAGCCCACTGGCCATGGCCCAGATGCCGGCCCCACCACAGCACCCGCTCCGCCTCCAGCAACAGCCGTTCAGCGGTGCGGTTGTGGCGCTTCTGCTCGGGGTGGGTGGTGGCGCAGCCGCGGTGCAACTCCAGGTAAAGCTCATCGGCCCACACCGGCAGTGTCGGGGCCAGGGGCTTGAGTTCCTCCAGCCAACTGCGCAGCGTGCCATGGCGATATCGGGGCAGTTGGGGATGACCCCACCAAAGCTGCACCTGAGCCATCAAGTCCTGGTTGGGGCCGCCCCCATGGTTCCCCACACCGGGCAGCCAGAGGCTGCTGTTGACGCCAGTGTGGGCACACCATTCCCCATGGGCCTGCTGGATCGCCCGTGGGTCCCCTGTCCCCCCGAGGGGACCGGGGAACAGTGCCAGCACCTCGGCGCCGCTGGGGTCACGCCAGCGGAACAGGCGGTGGGGAAACGGGTTACAGGCATTCCAACTGAGCTTGGTGGTCAAAAACCAGCGGATGCCCTGGCACGACAGGGCCTGGGGGAGGCCTGCGGCGAAGCCGAAGCTGTCCGGCAACCAGGCCAGGTCATGGCGCCACTGGGGGAAGTGCTGTCGACTCCAACGTTGCCCCGTCTCCAGTTGGCGGAGCAGGGAAACAGTACTGATCAGCACACAGTCCATTTCCACCCAGGGACCACATAAAGGCTCCCAGCACCCGGCCTTGGCCTGGACCTGGATGCGACGCCAAAGGGCTGGACGGTGCTGTTGCAGCCAGGCGTAGAGGGCGGGTGTGGAGTGGCCAAAGCAGAGGTCGGTGTGCTGCTCCATCAGGCTCAGCACACTGGTGAAGGTCTCCACTGCGGCCCGCCAGGTTTCCGCCACGGGCCAGAGCCAGGCCAGATCCAGATGGGCATGGCTCAGCAGGGTGACACGATCCTGCCGGGGGCAGGTCCGTCCTGCCCCAGCATTGTCCTGGGCGGTGAGGTCTGCTTCCGTGCTCTTCAACAGACCGAGCGGGTCCTGGTCACGGCAGCGGGGCTCCAGCACCACGATGCTGCGTAGCAGAGAACCCTCGTCATGGCAAGGGCTGTGAAGCTCCAACTCCAGCAGCAGGGGCGTCCCCGCCAACCAGCGGCGCGGCAGGGGCAGACGACAGGTGTTGGCAAACAGGTCGCCATGGCGCTGGGGCGTGCCGTCCACCTTGAGCACCGCGGTCTCGGCCCACCAGAGCAGCACCAACCGGGGAACCACTGCCCCATGGGGCAGCCCTTGCCAGGATAACGGCGTGGTCAGGGGAAGATGTAGACGGAGGGGGCAGCCACCCCGGGGCCAGACCAGGTCACCACGGGCTTGCCAGTCCCGGCGAAGGGGCAGGCGGCGGGACCAGGCCAGTGCCGGCGCGCCGGTGTCCAGGCGCCAGCGGTGTTGCAAATCCAGTTGCCAAGGAGGATCTCCCGGGCTTGGTGCCTGCCCTGCAGACTGGGTCATGGTGGGAATGGCACCAAGCGTTGCAACAGACTATGGATCAGGGGCTCCCTGTCGTCCGGGGACCGTAGAATGCAACATCCACAAGAATCCAGCCCATGGATCCTTGTGTACTCCGGCTTCTGTCGCACCACCACCATGCTTGCCCTCAAGATTTCCGTCTACGCAGTTGTTTTCTTTTTCGTCGGTCTCTTCATGTTCGGCTTCCTGGCCAGTGACCCCAGCCGCACCCCGAGCCGCAAGGATCTGGAGGAGTGATCCCGGACACACTCTCCACAACAGGCCACAGCACCCCCTTCCGTCATCGTTCTTGAGAATTTTTGTCGGTCTCCTGATGCTCGCAGGCGTGTGGGGGTTGGGTTACGGTCCTGCTCTGAGCACGGAAATCCTGACCCCTACCCGTGAAGACCCTGCTAGTGAAGGCGCCAAGGGAACTTTGGCCGCTTGGAGCGACTTGAATCTCACCGTCCGTGCAGACCGCCAATACGTCGATCTCCAACAGAAACACCTGGTGGCGGAGGGCAACGTGCGGTTACACCTTGCCGGTGGTGACCTGGCGGCGGAGCGGGTTACCTACGGACAGGTCACCGGGTTGTTGACAGCCGTCGGCGCCGTGCGGTTTCAGCGGGGATTCCAGTACATCCAGGCCAGCGCCTTGCGTTACAACCTGAAAACCCGGCAAGGGGAGTTGCGGGATGTGTACGGGGTTGTCAACCTTGACCACCACACCGCGGATCTTGATTTCAAGAGTTGGCAAGGCCAGCCCACTTCCCCAACAGGAGCGGTTGATGGGGATACCCCGTGGGCCGAAATACCGAACTTGGCCTGCCCCCCCCTGTGGCCACCGGCTGATTCCGACCGTTCCGGAGGGTGGACCACCCAGGGGCAGCAAGACCTTGTGCCGCCCCTGGGTTGCCCCAACCCTGACGGCCATGCCCAACACCACCAGGATTGGGTGCCCCTGCTGGCGGAGACGGCCGGGTTGAACAAACCACTGGAACCGGGTGCCCAGTGGCCTGGCCCGGCGAACCAACGGGTCCATGACATCACCGCCAAGACCGGACTACAACTGGAGTACCACTTGGCTTTTGCAGACTGGGGCCAGTTTGGAGAGACAGAGGAGGATGAAGAGGAAGAAGGTGGTGAGGATCCGGTGCTGCCAGCCGCCTTCAGGATCCTGGAGCAGAGTGAGACGCTGAGCCAGGATCGGGGCTGGATCAACCGCTGGCGTTTTCAAGCCAAGGCCCTCGTTCTCACACCAGACGGATGGACCAGTCCTCTGGTAGTGCTCACCAATGATCCACTAACGCCGGCCCAAGTGATCCTGGAAGGCCGGGACAGTGAAGTCCGGGAGCAGCCGGATGGCTCACTGATCCTCACCAGTGTCACGAACCGCGGTCTGTTGGACGGCAGGTTGTCGGTGCCCTTGCCGCGCCGCATCAATCTCAACAGCAATGGTCCATTCTGGGCTTTCCTCAGCGACGAGACCAGGCACGACGGTTTTTACGTTGAGCGCATCTTGGCGCCCCGTTCCCTACTCGGCGGTGAACTGACCCTGAGGCCCCAGTTCATGGTGGAGCGTGCCTTGAGCGGCAAGATCGATACCGACTCCACAGGCCGTCGTTCTGCCGAGGCGGACCCCATCTCCGTTGGCGATCTTTTTGGCCTGGATATTCGTTATCGTCGTCCCGTGGGACCACAGGGTCAACTCCAACTGCGCACGGACTTCTCCACCCTCTCGCCCCGCCATCTCACCAACCGGATGCGGGCGGAGGCCAATCTCCAGCACCCATTGACCCTGCCTCTCCTGGGTGAAACCAGGGCCATCCTCAACGCTGCCTATCAGTTGAGCGTCTGGAACGGTTCTCTGGGGGAGCAGGACGTGTACACAGCTTTTGGTGGATTCCTGGAAAAGGACGTCCAACTCCCGCCATGGGGATCCCTGCGCAATCGTCTGCTCTGGAGATTGGGCCTGCAAAACATCAACACGACGGTCTTTGATACACAAGACTTGTCAGGGAAGACGTGGCGGGCATCGGGATATGCACGTCTCACCTCCACCTTGCCCATCTGGCAAGGGGAGATCCTGAAGGACTCCATGGAAGCACTGCGCCATGTTCCGCAACCCGTTCGCCCTGGGGCGTCCCTCACAACGTTTTTAATTGGCCACTCATCAAGTTATGGGAACCACAGCGGCCAACGTTATTACACACTGGGCATGGTGTCTGATGTGACCATAGGTCATTTTAGTCGACCTTATGTTGATTATACAAAACTTTCGATTGGCGGCAGTGTCTCCATTGTGGAGCAGCTCAGTCAGTTTAGCTTTGATCGGGCTGTGGATTTGGGCCTGCTTCATATCTCCTGGACACAGCAGTTGGCTGGTCCTCTGGTTTTAGCAGCCAGTGTGTCTTACAACGTAGATGATAGATCAGAACGATATGGCAACAGAGTTGACTCCATTTTCGAGCTAAAATTGCAACGACGTGCCTATAATGCGGGGCTATTTTATAGCCCAGAGCGCAGGCTGGGTGGCTTACGGATTCGCGTCAACGGCTTTGACTGGCGCGGCACTGGGACTCCCTTCATCCCCTACACACCATCATCCTGGCTGCCCCACAATAGCTGATCAGCAGGGCAGGGCAAAATCGTTGAGATAACCCGAGTTTTGGATAAGAGGACACGAGGGGGAGGGAGGTCGGCTTGGCTCGTTGCTCTGAGGAGGCTGATGGGAAGAGGGGAGGAACCCTGCTGTGGTCGGTGGTTCAGGCTGTTCAGCCCTTGCAGTGGGGTTGAGAGGGAGGTTCCCCAATCAGGCATGACCTGATTCGGTATCCCTGTCCGTTCAAACAAGTGGAAGGTCCCCTCACAAAGGCCAGCTTATGGTCTTCAGGATCACCGATGGCAAGCAAGGATGACCGCAAAAAACGCTTGAGGCCATGACCGCTGCACTGCACGGGAAGATGTTTACTGATACGGGCTACCTGTCCAAGGAACTGCTGAAGCGTCTCCGGCAGCGAGGCCTCCACGGCGCTGCCTCCTGGTGGGGGGATCTTTGTCCCACCAGCAGGTTTTGACAGGTAAGAAGGGGGAACGCACAACAAGGTCCGTAGGCTGCTGACCAGGCGCTGTGGTCAGCAGAGGGGGGTGAGTCTGAGCATGAGGTCGTTCTGGGCAGGTGCAGCGCTGTCGGTGGGCCGGGAGTGTGTGTGGCGTCCAACTCCAGTTGGAGTTGGGCATGGGGGTTGTCTCTGCAGAGGGGGAGAGTCTCCAGCCGATGTGGTAGTCATGGAGGTTTTCCGAGAGGGCGAAGCCGATGCTGGTCGTAGCGGTGAAGGCGCCGTCCCACAGGGGCAGGCCGTAGCCCAGTTCGGCCTCCAACCGACTGGCAGTGGCAAACTGGCGGCGCCCCCATGGTCGTTGACGGCAAGGTCCGCCATGCTGCGGCGAGGATGTCCACCGCCTGCTGCTGCCCACTGGCCGCTGGAGCAACGCCTCCATGCCGCCGGACGGGGCAGCGCCCCAGGACTGGGTAAGCTGGGCCGAGAGGCCGTGCTCGCTGTGCGGTTGCGGTTCCCAGAAGAGTGCGGCGGCAGCGCCCCACTCTGGAGCCCGCTGCCTCGTGGGCCATCAGACCACGGGCCTTGAGCTCCAGCGTCAACCCCTTCTCTGGACTGGCGGAGGCCAGCCCAGCGCCGATGTTGGCGCCGAAGCCGGTGGCGGCATCACCACCGTCCAGGCGCAATTCCATCTCCAAGGAGGGGGTGAAGGTGGCCGCAGATGGTCCCAGCGTCATAGGCCGCGCCGTCTCAATGCCGGCCCGGAGCAGCTAGCCGTCAGCCGCAATGGCCGACAGGTTGCCCTCGGCGCTGTAGAGCACCTCCGAGGTGATGCGGGGAAGGGTGCATCGCCCTTGAGGACAGGGAGAAGCCGTCGCCGTTGGCCAGTTGCAGCACCAGACTGCGGAGTCTGACGGCGCCCATGGTCATGGCCAGCTCGGTGGAGAGGGTCTTGCCCTTGCCGGAGCGCTGGGTCAGCTCACCTCTGCCAGTGCCGGCGTCTAAACGTCAGCGCCGCCGGGCTGGCAAGCTCTCCCTCGGCGAGATGCTCTGCATCATG
>NZ_FITM01000086.1 GCF_900047545.1 Candidatus Synechococcus spongiarum | reverse complement strand
CTTCGTTATTTTCAATGTTGACGTTAAGGAAATGGGTCAGCTTGGGGAGATTGATCGTCCTGGGTGAGGCAGTAGATGATGCTTCCTTCCGTGTCCGCAGCGTAGTTCGATGGTGAACAGGTGATCACCCCGTCTTCAGGCCGACCACATTCATTCTCCGCCCGTGCCGCCCCAAAGGCGGCGAACACGACGGTCAGGGCCGTGGCAGTAGCGCCACAAGATACCTTTCCCCATGACGGGAAAGTCTGCTGGCCTCTGTAACTCCAACGGCAAGAATCAAATCCGGACATCTGCAGACCATCAAACGAACTGGGATTTACCCCAAGTCAAGCTGCCCTGTGTGGCTGCCACAACCTGGGCAATGGCCTGGCCCTGGGCAGCGTCATAGTTCCAGCGCTCCAGAAACGCCACATCCGCACCATGGCCCTCGGTTGCCGCCAGCAGTTGATCCAGGCGTTGCCGGACTGCAAGAGGATCCAGTTGAGTGAGGAGGGCCTGGGCGCGCCGTTGCACTTGCAGGGACCCTTGGGCCTGCTCCCCATGCCCCTGTCGCCGGTGTTCAAGGGCCATGGCGGTCCCCATGGCCAGATTGCGCACCACCAGATCCACCACCGCTTCCCCGCCACGGTGGAGCTGCTCCAGGACGGGGGTGGGAGGCTGATCCAGCAGGGGGCTGGGTCCTGTCAGGGCCACCACAAAAAAGCCACGGCGGCCGTCGGCGCTGCTCAGCAGGCCCGCCAACTGTTGGGCCAACGCCTCAGTGGTCATGGCGCCCGCTTGCCATTGCTGCAACAAGACCTCTGTACGGTTGATGGCCTCCGCAAAGGACAGGGGATGCTCCTGGTGCATGTTTCTCACTGCGCCCGTGGCCGCGGGCTTGGCACTCTGCCACAAGATGCCACAAGATGGGTAGACCGCAGCCCACTTCCCTGCAGGCATGGCAGGCTTGGGGTTGGGAGATCCATGCGCTGCTCTTGTCCCAGTCCCAAGCCAGAGCCCCGACGATCAAGGATGACCATGCTGTCACCCCACCCCCTCCGGGGCATCGCTCCGGCTTTGTGGCCCTGATCGGGCGCCCCAACGTGGGCAAGTCAACGCTGCTCAATCAGTTGGTAGGCCACAAAGTGGCAATCACCTCCCCTGTGGCCCAGACAACCCGCAATCGCCTGCGGGGTATTCTGACCCGCGCCACGGCCCAATTGGTGCTGCTGGACACCCCCGGCATTCATAGGCCCCACCACCTGTTGGGGGAGCACTTGGTGAACGTGGCGCGTTCAACCATTGGTGAGGTGGATCTGGTGTTGCTGCTCATGGACGGCAGCACACCCCCAGGCCGTGGGGACGCCTACATCACGCAACTGCTGCGCCACTGTGCCGCTCCACTGGTGGTGGGTCTCAACAAGCAGGACCTGGTCACCCCCAAACGGGCCACGGAATTGCAGCGCAGCTACCGCAGCCTGGTGGGCGGTTGTCCGTTCTTTGGTTTCAGCGCCTTGCATAGTGCCGGCTGTGAGCAGTTGGTGGAGGGCCTGAGCCAACGTCTGCCGGAGGGACCCCACCTTTACCCGCCCCATGCCGTCAGTGACCAGCCGGAGCGCCTGCTGCTTTCGGAGCAGATCCGGGAACAGGTGTTGCACCTGACCCGGGAAGAAGTTCCCCACAGCGTGGCTGTGCGCATTGACGACATCCGGGAAGAACGTCACTGCACCCGCGTCACCGCCGTGGTGCTGGTGGAGCGCAGCAGCCAGAAGGGGATCCTCATCGGCAAAGGGGGTGGCATGCTAAAAGCCATCGGCACCGCCGCACGGTTGCAGATACAGGCCTTGATTGCCGGTCCTGTTCATCTGGAACTGTTTGTCAAGGTGTCCCCCCACTGGCGCCGTCACCCGGGACGCCTGGCGGAGTTGGGCTACGGCAATGGGTGAGGATGGAGGGTGAATCCTGCTCAACAGTGTTGTGCCCGCCCCAAGCCCCGCACCCTTCCAACCGCCCGCCACTGTGGAGGAGTTGCTGGAGCGTTGCGCGGGCCGCTGGCTGAGTTTGCGCACCCTGGTCACCATCAGCCATGCAGAAGAAGGCTGGGACCAGAGCGAATCCTCACAACTGGAGTTCAGTTGGCAACCGGGGCAGGGAGGGCCTGAGCTGGGGGTGTTACGCCTCCACGGGACCCGGCAGCCGGACTTTCAACTGCACATGATGGACGCAGTCCAGGATCGGGAGGGCCGTTTTGCGGGCAGCGACGGCCGCCGTGGGCTTTGGCGGTTTAATGATGTGGACCACGTTCTGCAGCTCACCTGGTGCAGTGGTGATCAGCACTTTTATGAGCGCATCTGGTTCAGCAAGGCGAATCTGCGTCTCCGCAGCCGCACCATCTCCTGCAGAAACGATCCCTCAGCGGTGCAGGCCTGCGCTTTCTACTCTGAAATCCGCCGTCTGCAGAGCTGATGGATGAGCGGCAACCACAGGTGCCCTTGCGACTGGACGTGGTCAGCCTGTTTCCCCGGACTTTCCAGGTGCTCCACGGCTTGGGCGTCATCGGTCGGGCCTTCAGGTCGGGTTTGGCGGAGCTTCATACCCACAATCCTCGGGATTTTGCACCAGGTCCGCACCACAAGGTGGACGACAGCCCCTACGGGGGTGGAGCAGGCATGGTGCTCAAGCCTGAACCTGTCTTTGCTGCGGTGGAAGCCATTCCCGTGGGTCACCGCCGCCGCATCCTGCTCATGTGCCCCCAGGGACGCCCCTTCCGTCAGTCCGATGCCCAACGCCTCGCTGCCGACCACGACCAACTGGTGATGATCTGTGGCCACTACGAGGGCATTGATGAACGGATCCGCTGCCTGGCGGACGAGGAGTTGTGCGTGGGGGACGTGGTGCTCACCGGTGGGGAAATCCCAGCCATGGCCGTGATCAACGGGGTGCTGCGCCTACGACATGGCACCGTGGGACAGGCTGAATCGTTGCAACAGGAAAGTTTTTGCCAGGGCTTGCTGGAGTACCCCCACTACACCCGGCCCCGGTTGTTCCGGGGGATGGAGGTGCCTGGGGTGTTGTATAGCGGCGACCATGGTGCCATTTCCCGTTGGCGTCAGGCCCAACGGGAACAGCGCACTCGCCAGCGCCGCCCGGAGTTGCTACGGCACCCGTCTGAGACCATGGCCATGGCCAGTGAGCGCCCATGAACCTTCGCATCGGTCATGGTTACGACATTCATCGTCTGGTGGAAGGACGCCCCCTGATCCTGGGGGGTGTGACCATCGACCATTCCCTTGGCCTGGAAGGTCACAGTGACGCGGACGTGTTGGTCCATGCCCTGATGGATGCCCTGTTGGGGGCCCTGGCCCTGGGGGATATCGGCCGCCACTTCCCCCCTGACGATCCCCGCTGGCGGGGCGCCAACAGCCTGGTGTTGCTCCAGCAGGTGGCGGCTCTGGTGCGGGAGAAGGGCTGGCGGGTGGTGAACGTGGACACTGTGCTGGTGGCTGAACGCCCCCGCTTGCAGCCCCATATTCCCGCCATGGCTGCCAACACGGCTGCCCGGTTGGCCATCAGCCCGGACCGCGTGGGCGTGAAAGCCACCACCAACGAAACGCTTGGTCCGGAGGGTCGCGAGGAGGGAATTTCCTGCTCTGCCGTGGCGCTGCTGGTCCACGAACCGGACCACCGCCATGACCAATGAGGACAGGGGCCTGAATCTAGACCTGGACCGCCGCCGCCGCCTGGGCATGGTGGAGGCCGTCTGGGGGGCAGACAAGACGGTTGACCAAATTGTCGCGGCCGCCCGCCGCTTGTGTGCTGCCGGGGAAACCCTGTTAGTGACCCGGGTGGACGAAGCCAAAGCCAGGGCCGTGCTCCAGCAACTTCCCGCCCTGCGTTACCACCCCCAGGCCCAGTGCATCACCATGGGGAAGGGCATGACAGGTGGCCCATGGCAGTGCTTGGCCCTGCTGACGGGGGGCAGCAGTGATCTGCCCGTGGCCGCGGAGGCCTCTGTCGCCCTGGCCTGCCATGGGGTGGAGGCGGAGTTGATAGCCGATGTGGGCGTGGCAGGGCTTCATCGCCTCATGGCTCGGCTGGACCACCTGGCCCGGTTCCCCGTTCTGATTGTCTGTGCCGGGATGGAGGGCTCTTTGCCCACGGTGGTGGCTGGTCTCTTGCCCCAACCGGTCATTGCCGTTCCCGTTTCCGTGGGCTATGGCGTTGGCGCAGGCGGCCATGCGGCGTGTATGGGGATGCTGGCCAGTTGTGCCCCTGGTCTCTGTGTGGTGAATATCGACAACGGCTACGGCGCCGCCATGGCGGCCTTGCGCATCTTGCGCACCCTGCCCATCGAGAACACTGAGGGCCAGGCCAGTCAGGCGCCCGGCTAGGTGGCCCAGTTCAAGGCATCCAGCACGGCGCCGCAAGTAGGAAACACTGTGCGGAAAATGGTCTGGGCCCCACAGGCAACGTCCCGGTGTTCCGCTTGGGTGCTGGGCTGAGTCCGCAGGGCGATGTAGTGAATCCAGCTTCGGCAGTTGCCGGTCATGTAGAGGGTGGTGGTGGTGGCCACCGGCAGCACCGCACGGGCGCACTCCTTAGCAATCCCTGCAGCCAGCAGTTGGCGGTAAAGCTGGTGGGCGGCATCCAGTTGGAGCTGGATTTTGCCCTGCCAATGGCGCACCACCTCGGGGGGCAGCGTATCCAGGGACGCCTGACGGTCTTTGGGGTGAGGGCTGCGAAGCCGGGGCATGGCCCATTGCACGGGCACTTGCTCCTCACCTGCATAACGGCGGGAAAGCTGTTGGAAGCAAAAGCTGCGGTGCCGCAAAATCTGGGTGGCGATATCCAGGGTGGTAACAATCTCCAATGTCATGGAGGCGTGTTCGAACACGCTCCAGTGGCCATGGCGGATGCAATAGCTCAGCAGACGCCCATGGTCCGAGTTGGACTGGTTGGCCGGATTGCTGACCCTGGCCACGTAGGCCATGAAGGCTTCAGGATCGGGGGTGTGGCTCTGGAGCTTGACGTGCATGCTGGCCAAGGCAGCGTCACCGCAAGATGCCCATCACCACCACCAGGACAGCAGTCCCGATGCCCAGAGCAACGAAAATCCGTTCCCTGGGCTGAAGATAGCCACGACGGCCCACGGGCGCCTGCCCCCGCCGCGACCAAAAGTCCCGACTCAACTGCCGCTCTCTGTCTGTAACCACAATCGGATTGCCTGAGATGGGAAGCGTGAGCGTTCAGCTTAAACCGTCGGGATTGTGGCCGTTACTCACCAGGGTGACCAGTAGCCGGTTTCACGGATCGATGCTCTGCGCTGTGTTCGGGTTCACTCCACCTTGCACCACCGCGCCCCATGTGTTAGAGTAATTGCTTGTGCATATGGGAGCTGTGCCTGAGCGCTAGCCAGGCCTCCAGCCTCACTGCACAGGCTCATCCATGGGGATGGGCCTTCGGGTTGATCTATCCGGCTTGGGTCGTGGTTGATCAGAGGAAACTGACGCCTTGCGGCAGGTCGCTGCTGCGGTGCTCAAGTCCCGGCCCTCTTGTTACTGCATCGTCGGGTTGACCGCGTATCAAAGCCGTCAATCTGCCCTCGGACTAGCCCTGCCGCCCACACCGGCAACGGTCACTTTCGATCACGGTTCAGTGTTGCCCTGGGCTTCCCATGGCCCGGCATGACCCTGCTGCTGAAGTTACAGCCCTTTGCCCATGTCCATCGGCATCCTCGGCACCAAACTGGGCATGTCCCAGTTCTTTAGTCCGGACGGCAAAGCCGTACCGGTGACGCTCATCCAAGCCGGCCCTTGCCGGATCACCCAGCGCAAAAGCATGGCTCGGGACGGCTACAGCGCCGTCCAAATTGGATATGGCGAGATTCGCGAGAAACTGGTCAGCCTGCCTGCCAAAGGCCACCTGGCCAAAAGCGGTGACACCCTGCTCCGGCATCTTCGTGAATACCGTGTTCCCGCCGATGAGGCTGTGGAGACGGGCACCGTCCTCACTGTGGCCCAGTTTGAGCCGGGTCAGGCAGTTGACGTGAGTGGGGACACGGTGGGACGTGGGTTTACGGGCTATCAGAAGCGCCACGGGTTTCGTCGTGGTCCCATGAGCCATGGCTCCAAGAACCACCGCCAGCCAGGCTCCATTGGCGCCGGCACCACGCCGGGCCGCATTTATCCGGGCAAGCGCATGGCCGGTCGTTACGGGGGCAAAGCCGCCACCATGCGCAAGCTGATGGTGATCAAGGTGGACCCTGACCAGCATCTGCTGGTGGTGAAGGGTTCAGTTCCGGGCAAGCCCGGATCCCTGCTGAGCATCCGTCCCAGCCGCAAGGTGGGCGGCCAATGATCTGCCTGATGTTCACACTGGAGAATCATGGTTAATTGCGTTGTTCACAACTGGGAGGGTGAGCAGGTGGGTGAGGCCCACCTTGACCTGAAGGCTGCCCGTGAGGGCACAGCGGTTCACCTGCTCCATGCTGCCCTGGTGCGGCAGCAGGCCAACCAGCGCCAAGGCACCGCCAGCACCAAGACCCGTGCTGAGGTGCGCGGCGGTGGACGCAAGCCCTTCAAGCAAAAGGGCACGGGTCGGGCGCGCCAGGGTTCCATCCGCACCCCGCTGCGCCCTGGTGGCGGCATCATCTTTGGTCCCAAGCCCCGCTCCTACGCCAAATCCATGAACCGCAAGGAGCGGCGCCTGGCCCTGCGCACGGCGCTGATGAGTCGGGCGGAGGATTGGGTGCTGGTGCAGGAGTTCAATGCTTCCATCAGCACACCCAGGACTAGGGACCTGCTGGCGGCCCTGGAGCGTTGGGGCGTTGCGCCTGACGCACGGGTGCTGCTTGTGCTCAAGGTGCCAAGTGAGGCTGTCGTCAAGTCGGCCCGTAACCTGCCCCGGGTCCACCTGATCCGGGCGGATCAGTTGAACGTCTTCGATCTGCTCCACGCGGACAAGCTGGTGCTCAGTGAAGACGCCGTTACCACCATCCAGGAGATCTACAGCGATGGCTAAATGCTTTGCCGGACGCCTTGCGGACGTGGTGCGGGCGCCTTTGATCACCGAAAAGGCCACCCGTGGCATGGATCAGAACCAGTACACCTTTGCGGTGGATCCACGGGCGGCCAAGCCAGACATCAAAGCTGCTGTTGAGCAGATGTTTGACGTGAAGGTGATTGGCGTCAGCACCATGAATCCACCGCGCCGCAAACGGCGGGTGGGACGCTTTGCCGGCGAGCGGTCCCAAACCAAGAAAGCTGTGGTCCGCCTTGCCGAAGGCAGCAGCATCCAGCTCTTCCCCGAATCCTCCTGAGGCGCTGCTCCATGGCTGTTCGTAAACTCAAGCCCTACAGCCCTGGCACCCGCACCCGGGTGGCCGGGGACTACAGCGAGATCACCCGCCGGGAGCCTGAGCGCTCCCTGGTGGGCGCCAAGCACCGTGCCAAGGGTCGTAACAACCGCGGCGTGATCACCTGCCGCCATCGGGGCGGCGGCCACAAGCGCCGCTACCGCCTGGTGGATTTCCGCCGCGACAAGCATGGCGTCAAGGCTCGGGTGGCTGAAATTCAGTACGACCCCAACCGCAATGCCCGCTTGGCGCTCCTCTTCTATGAAGACGGCGAAAAGCGCTACATCCTCCAACCCCAGGGCGTTGCCGTGGGCAGTGAGGTGATGGCCGGACCGGATGCTCCCATTGCCCTGGGTAATGCCCTGCCGTTGTTTGCCTTACCCTTGGGCACGACGGTCCACAACGTGGAACTCTACGCCGGGCGGGGTGGCCAGATGGTGCGCACCGCAGGGGCCAGTGCCCAGGTGGTGGCCAAGGATGGGGACTACGTGGCCATCAAGCTGCCCTCCACCGAGGTGCGGCTTGTCCGCAAGGAGTGCTACGCCACCATTGGCGAAGTGGCCTATGGGGAAGTGCGCAACACCAGTCTGGGCAAGGCTGGTCGGCGCCGTTGGTTGGGACGACGCCCCCAGGTGCGCGGCAGTGTCATGAACCCTTGCGACCACCCCCATGGGGGTGGTGAAGGCCGGGCGCCCATTGGCCGCTCAGGACCCGTGACACCGTGGGGCAAACCGGCGCTGGGCCTCAAAACCCGCAAGCGCAACAAGCCCAGCGACCAATACGTGTTGCGCCGTCGCCGTCGTGTATCCAAGCGCAGCCGCGGTGGTCGCGACGCCTGATGACTTTCCCCTCTACCTGACCTCCCATGGGACGCTCCCTCAAAAAAGGCCCCTTCGTGGCTGTAAGCCTGATGAAGAAGGTGGAGAAGCAAAACGCTTCCGACGACAGGTCCGTGATCAAGACCTGGTCACGGGCCTCAACCATCCTTCCGGACATGATTGGCCACACCATCGCTGTTCACAACGGCAAGACCCACATCCCCGTCTACATCACCGAGCAGATGGTGGGCCACAAGCTGGGTGAATTTGCCCTGACCCGTAGCTACCGGGGCCATGGCAAAGACAGCAAAGGTTCACGCTAAGGATGTAAGACCATGACCGATCTCACCAGGACCCCAGCCCGGGCCACAGCCAAGTTTGTGCGGGGATCCGCCAGCAAGGTGCGGCGTGTGCTCAACCAGATCCGTGGCCGCAGCTACCGGGATGCCCTGATCGTGCTTGAGTTCATGCCCTATCGGTCCACGGCAATGGTCACCCAGGTGCTCCGCTCTGCCGTGGCCAATGCCGAGCACAACCTGGGCCTGGATCCCGCCACCTTGGTGATCACCAAGGCCACGGCTGATATGGGTCCCTCCATGCGGCGGTATCGACCCCGTGCCCAGGGTCGGGCCTATCAGATCAAAAAACAAACTTGCCACATCAGCATTGCTGTGGCTCCACAAGACACCTGATTGCCATCCGAGCCATGGGCAACAAAATTCACCCGACAGGTCTGCGACTGGGGGTCATCCGGCCCCACCTCTCCAGTTGGTTTGCAGACAAGAAGACCTACCCGCTCCTCCTGCAGGAGGACGACACCATTCGCCGTCACATCACCAGGAAATACACCTCTGCCGGGATCAGCGATGTGCGCATTCAGCGCAAGGCGGATCAGTTGGAGGTGGAGTTGAGGACAGCACGGCCCGGGATGCTGGTGGGCCGTCAAGGCAGCGGTATTGAGGAGTTACGCAGTGGCATCCAAACCGCCATCCGTGATCGCAGCCGCCAGGTGCGCATCAACGTGGTGGAGGTGGAGCGTGCTGATGCTGATGCCTCCCTGATGGCGGAGTACATCACCCAGCAGTTGGAGAAGCGGGTGGCCTTCCGTCGCACCATCCGCATGGCCGTTCAGAGGGCCCAGCGGGCTGGCGTCATCGGCCTCAAGCTGCAGATCAGTGGCCGCCTCAACGGCGCTGAAATTGCCCGCAGCGAGTGGACCCGGGAAGGGCGTGTCCCCCTCCACACCCTGCGGGCGGACATTGACTATGCCAACAAGACCGCCCGCACAACCTACGGGGTGCTGGGTATCAAGGTGTGGGTGTTCAAGGGGGAAGTGCTTCCAGACGAGAAACAGCCTGCGGCCCCCATGGGGGCTGTGCCACGGCGCCGGGGGGCTGGTCGGGCCCGCCAGAATTTTGAAGACCGCTCCAACGGGGAGTGATGGGGGGATCTGAACCATGCTGAGTCCAAAACGGGTCAAGTTCCGCAAGATGCAGCGGGGTCGCATGCGGGGTGTTGCCACCAGAGGTAACACCATCGCCTTTGG
>NZ_FITM01000038.1 GCF_900047545.1 Candidatus Synechococcus spongiarum | reverse complement strand
TCCAGCCAGGTGGAACGCCTGCGCCAGTGGTTACCCCGCTCCGGACTCATGCCCGCTGGCGCCAAACTGCTGGTGACCCGAGAACCTGGTGGGACCCCCCTGGGGGAGCAGTTGTATCCCATCCTGTTCAGTCGCCGGTTGACAGTCCACAGCCGGGCCGAACTCCTCTTGTTTGCAGCAGACAGGGCTCAGCATGTGGAGGCCGTAATCCGTCCAGCCCTCAACGCGGGCCACTGGGTGGTGAGTGACCGCTTCAGCGGCTCCACCGTGGCCTACCAAGGCTATGGCCGTGGCTGTGATTTGGAGCTCATCCACACCCTGGAGCAGATGGCCACCGGTGGCCTGACGCCAGATCTCACCCTTTGGTTAGACCTCCCCCCTCAACAAGCCCATGCTCGCAAATCCCCACAAGACCGAGACCGTTTTGAGGGCGCCGGGTTGGACTTTGCCCAGCGGGTGGCCCACGGCTTCCGGCAGTTGGCGAGGGAGCGAGGCTGGCGGCGAATCCCGGCTGGGGAAGCCTGCGCCACTGTGGAAGCTGCCATTCAGGCGGCTACCCGCAGCACCTTTGCGGCTTGAAACAGGATGAGCGCCCCAGTCTCCGGGACTGTCTTTGCTGATGTGATTGGCCAGGGGCAGGCTGTGGAATTACTGCAGGCCAGCCTGGAGACGCAGCGCCTGGCGCCGGCCTATCTGTTTTGCGGTCCCCACGGGGTGGGTCGTCGCCGAACGGCTTTACGGTTCCTGGAGGCCGTTCTGAGTGGGCGTGTGCAAGGGGGGAATCTTGCCCAGCGGCGGCGGCTGGAGGAGGGCAATCACCCCGACCTGCTGGTTGTGGAACCCACCTACAGCAGCCAGGGCCGTCTGCTAACCGCTGCCGAGGCAGATGGTCAAGGCCTCAAAAAGCGAGGCCTCCCCCAGTTGCGTTTGGAACAGGTGCGGGACGTGGGTCGTTTCCTGGCCCGTCATCCTCTGCAGGGACAACGCTCCTGTGCGCTGTTGGACGGGGTGGAGCGTCTCAATGAGGCAGCAGCCAACGCTCTACTCAAAACCCTGGAGGAACCCGGTGGCGGCCTGCTGGTGTTGCTGGCCCCCAGCCGCAGCCATGTTCTCGCCACCATCCTGTCCCGCTGCCATGTGGTCAATTTCCGTGCCCTCTGCCCAGCAGCGATGCAGCAAGTGCTGGGGGGCCTGGAGCGCCCTGAGGGGGCGGACCCCCCGGAACTCCTGGCCCTGGCGGCCGGCAGTCCGGGGCAGTTGCTCCACCATCGGCAACAGTGGCAGGCTCTGGAATCTGACCAACGGGAGCTGCTGGAGCAGCCCCTGGAGACGCCTCATCAGGCCTTGACATTGGCCAGGAACATTGCCGAGCGCCTGGATCTGGAGCAGCAACTCTGGCTCATCGGCTGGTGGCAGCAGCATCTGTGGAGAGGGGGGTATGGGGAGCCGTCCTTGATCGGGACAAGGATCAGGGACCTGGAGCGCCTTCACCGGCAATTGAGGGGTTATGTGCAGCCCCGTCTAGCTTGGGAGGTCACCCTCCTGAGCGGGTTGGCGCAGCGCTAAAGCCGGAGCTTGGCGCCGTCTTGTTGTTGGCTCCGTTATTGGCGCTTTCCGTACTTGCCTCTTGCGCCAAGGCGAGTTCGTTGCGGTAGCGCTCCACCGCTGCAGAATCTCCGGGCAACTCCAGGCAGTAGCCGGCCCCGTAAACGGTCTTGATGTAGGTGGGCTTGCGGGGGTTGGGCTCCAGCTTGGTGCGCAGATGGCGGATATGGACGCGGATGGTCTCAATGTCGTCACCTGGGTCGTACCCCCACACGTCCTTGAGGATCAAGGAGGGGGCCACCGTCTGGCCATGGCGCTGCAGGAGGCAGTGGAGCAGTTCAAACTCCAGGTGGGTCAGGCGCACTGGCTTATCAAACCAGATGGCTTCAAAGCGTTCCGGGATCAGGGTAAGCGGACCAAAACTCAGGATTTCCGTGTTCTTTGCCGAGAATGGCGAGTGGTCACTGCGCCGCAACAGTACCTTGACCCGGGCCAGCAGTTCGTCCAGTTCAAACGGCTTAGTGAGGTAATCATCGGCGCCTGAATTGAAGCCGCCCACCTTGTCTTTGGTGCTGGCCAAAGCCGTGAGCATGAGGATGGGCACCTGAGAGGTGCGGCTATCCCGCCTCAGACGCTGGCAGAGGGTGAGACCATCCACCAGGGGCAGCATCAAGTCCAGGATGATCAGATTGGGGATGCTTTGCATGGCCAGGGCCTGACCCTTGACGCCATCCTCGGCCAGTTGCACCTCAAAGCCGGCATGCTTCAGGCTTCTCGCCACCAACTGGCGCATATCCCGGTCGTCTTCTATGAAGAGAATGTTGGACTTCATGGGCAGAGGCAAGGGATTGAGAAGGGTCCACCAGTGTTAGCGGACCAAGTCGTCAGAATTTTCTTCAAAGAAATCTTAGTGGTCCCAGCCGGGAAGGGCCAGCAATCGGGCGCCTTGGGTTTGCAAACACACAAATTGACCATGCCCTGGGTCTTGCTGCCGTCTGCCAGTGCTTCCATATCTGCCCATGGTTTGCCACGAATAGATGAATGGGCGGCCCCCTCATCGCCACAGTGAGGCTGGCTGGTGGCAGCAAAATGGCTCCCCGGACTGGATTCGAACCAGTGACCAATCGATTAACAGTCGACCGCTCTACCGCTGAGCTACCGAGGAATACGGGGGAGAGCCTAGCTTGCCTGCCGTCGTTTGAGCAACCCTTCTCTTTGTCGTCGGAATTAACCAGTGGCCCTGGCTGGCCTGATGGTGCCCTGGTCCATGCGGAAAGCCCCGTCACAGCAGTCCAGTTCCTCCAGCCTGTGGGTCACCCATAACGCGGTCAGGCCTTCCGAACAGAGGTGACGCACCAATATCAGCACCTCCTGCTGGCTCTGGGGATCCAGGAGAGCCGTGGGCTCATCCAGGAGCAGTAACCTGCTGTCACTGGCCAGGGCAGTGGCAATGGCGAGCCGTTGCTTTTGACCACCGCTCAGGGTGTGGATGGGGCGTTGCCCAAAGCCCTGCAGACCCACCCGCTCCAGGGCAACACCGACCTGCTCCTGACGCTGTGGGGGAGACAGGTGGCTGGGCATCCCCAGTTGGAGATCGGCGCCGCAACTGGGCAGCAGCAGTTGATGGTCGGGATTCTGAAACACCAGGCTGGATGGACGGTAACACTCCACCCTGCCGGAATCCGGCTGAATGAGGTCCGTAATCACCCGCAGCAGGGTACTTTTGCCGCTGCCGTTGGCCCCCACCAGCATCCACAGGCCCTGGTGCGGCAACTCCAAACTGCACCCATTAAGGACAACCTGGCCACTGGGCCAGCGCAGCCGCAGGTCAGAAATCCGCAGGGGGACGCGGGGAGAGGGAGATAACGGGGAGGGAGGCTTGATCTCAAGCATCCAGGCTGAAGCCAGGCCGCCGGGTGCGCCCGCTAACGCCACTGGAGCGCTCGTACATCTGCACAGAGGCAATCTCGTCACTCAGAAGCAGAACTTTGCGCTCACTGCTGGCGTCGCAGTTGAGCCGGAGCAGTTGGGAGCGTTGGGAGGTCATCGCTCCCCCCAGGCTTTGCAGCAGGGCCTCTGCATCAGCTCGTTCCTGTCGCTGGACAGTGAGTGGGAGTGGGTTGCGTTTGAGGGAAATTTCGACGGTGAACACCGAATCGATCAGCGCTTGCTGAGCAAGTGTATTGGGCAGAGAATGGTTCGGCGCGGCACTTGAGGCCAAGGCTCTGCACAGAATTTTTTTAGTTTTGCTCAGATAATTTTGGGTAAAAGTACTCAGCAGGTCATTCTGCAGATTTTCCTAAGGTGTTTTTGCAATACTTTGAAACCTTATGACCATTGCTGTAGGGGGTGCGCCAGCAGCACGGGGATGGTTTGACGTCCTCG
>NZ_FITM01000009.1 GCF_900047545.1 Candidatus Synechococcus spongiarum | reverse complement strand
ATCACAATGGTGAAGTTCTGCTTAAGGGCGTGGAGGGTGTCTTCCACCTTGAGGGTGGAGATGGGATCCAGGGCAGAGCAGGGTTCATCCATCAGAATCACCTCCGGCTCCACGGCAATGGCGCGGGCAATGCAGAGACGTTGCTGTTGCCCCCCCGAAAGGGAAAGGCCATTTTCCTGGAGCTTGTCCTTGCACTCGTCCCACACGGCTGCTCGGCGCAGGGAGGTTTCCACCAGCTCGTCCATATCCCCCTTGAACCCGTTGATGCGCGCCCCAAAGGCAATGTTCTCGTAAATGGTTTTGGGAAAAGGATTGGGCTTCTGAAACACCATGCCGATGCGCCGCCGCACCTCCACCGGATCCACGCGAGGACCGTACAGGTCCTGACCGTGAAATAACACCTTACCCTTCATGCTGAAGGACTCAATCATGTCGTTCATACGGTTAAAACATCGCAGCACCGTAGACTTTCCACAGCCGGACGGTCCAATGAAGGCGGTCACCTTGTGCTTGGGAATGTCGAGGAAAACATTCCTGACAGCCGCAAACGTCCCGTAGCTGATGGTGACGTTGTCACAACTGATGATGGGGGCGACAATGGAGGGCATCATGGTGCGGGGTGGGGGAAGGGATGTCAGAAAGCGGAGAAGCGCGCCAGCCAGCGGGCCAACAGGTTGGCCGCCAGAATCATCACCACAAGAATAAACGACGCCGCCCAGGCCAATTGCATCTGGGGCGCAAAGGGCATGATGCCGAAGTTGTAAATCTGGACGGACATGGTGGCCGTGGGGGCCAGAAGGCCCAGCCCCGACGACCAGTCAGGCCAGAAGGGGGAAAACAGGGCCGTAAAGATCAGTGGGGCGGTTTCTCCGGCGGCCCGGGCAATGCCCAGCACCACCCCCGTGGCAATGGGGGAGACAGCCGCCGGCAACACCACGCGGGTAATGGTGACAAACCGGGAGGCGCCAATGCCCAGGGACCCCATGCGCAACTCTGGAGACACCAGCTTGAGTCCCTCGTCGGTGGTCTTGACAATGGTGGGCAACATCAACACGGCCAGCGCCAGCGACCCCGCCATGGCTGAGAAGGACTCACCCCAGAGAACGCGGGTGTTCACCACCAGGGCATAAATAAACAAACCACAGATGATGGAGGGGACGCCAGCCAACACGTTGACACCAAAGCGAATGGACTGGGCAAACCAACCCGTCCTGGCCACCTCGGCCAGATAGATGCCGCCCCCCACACCAACGGGAACGGCCACCAGTGCCGCCATGCCCGTCACTATGGTGGTACCAATGACGGCATTGCCCATGCCCATGGGCTCGGACAATCCCGGTGGCGGCGGCAACTCGGTGAAGATGGCAGGGGTGATGGCTCCTCCCCCCTTGTAGAGCACGTACAGAATGACGGCCACCAGCAGCAGCACCGCCATGGCCGAAAACAGGGCCGCCAGCAGATTCATGGCCCGATTCCAGAGGTTGCGCGGGGCGTAGGGGTTGTAGTTCAATCCCGAGGCCGCTGGAGGATGTTGAGTGGTGGTCATGGCGTTAGTCGTATTTCAAGGCAAACCGCTTGACGATAACCTGGGCGCAGATGTTCACCAGGAAGGTGAGGACCATCAGCACCAAAGCCGCGTAGTACAGGGCGGACACTTGAATATCGTCCGCCTCGCCAAACTGATTGGCCAGCAGGGAGGCGATGGTGCTGCTGGGGGCAAACCAACTGGTGCTCAGCTTGGTGGAGTTGCCAATGATCATGGTCACGGCCATGGTTTCCCCAAGGGCACGCCCCAGAGCTAACATGGCGCCCCCCACGATCCCGGAAATGGCGGCTGGGATCAGCACCTGGAAGATGCTGGTCCAGCGGGTGGCCCCAACGGCATAGGCCCCTTGACGCAGCTCCGGGGGCACTTGATTGAGGGAATCCCGGGAGACGGCCGTGATGATGGGCAGCAGCATCACCACCAGAATCAAGGAAGCCATGGCCAGGTTGGGACCGCCGGGTTCCGTGCTGAAAACAGGAAGCCAGCCCAGGTGGGTGTGCAGCGGTGTGAGGGCCGCCAGAAAACCGTTGAGCATGGCCATGGCCCAAAGTCCCAGCACCACTGAGGGAATGGCCGCCAAGAGCTCCACCATGAAGCCAATGGTGGTTCTCAACTTCTGGGGTAGTAAATCTTCCGTCAGAAAAATCGCGGTCCCCACCCCCAGGGGCACGGCCAGCAGCAGCGCCAGTGCCGACGTCATCAGGGTGCCGTAGATGGGCGTCAGCGCTCCGTAATCATTGCGGACGGGATTCCAACTGCTGTCGGCCAAAAAGCTCAGGCCAAAGTGGGGAATGGCTCCCCAGCGCACCCCGAACGTCTCTTCGTCATTCCAGGCGGCGATGCCTTGCCAGATGGAGTCCGGATTCCAAGGCAGGAGACTGGAGAGATCCCCTTGAAACACCGCCTGGAAGCCCACCGTAAAGAAAATCCCGAACACCGTCACGCTGACGACGGAGGCGAGGACGGCCGTCATGCGAATGAAGGCCCGGTCAACCAGTTTCTCTATCCAGGGACGCTTCTTGTGGGTGAACATGGGTGCCATAACAATGCCGTACCGGGAATCTTGATCCAGAGCCTGTACCCGTGCAGCAAGGCCGGAGCGCTTGCACCAGTCTTGCCGTGGTGTGGCTCAGGGCCGCAAGGAGGCAACGGCAGCCTTGGACTTGGCCACCACGCTGTCGGGCAGAGGCACGTAACCGAGGGAGTCGCTGATGGCCTGGGCCTCGTCCGAGAGCATGTAGTTGAAGGCCTCCTTGAGAGCATCCAGATTCCTGCCGTTGCCGGTCTGGTACGCCAGAACCCAGGTGAGGGACACAATGGGGAAGGAATTGGCGCCAGCAGGGTTGGCGTCTGTCCCCCGCAACTGATCGTCCAGAACGATCTTGGACAGACCCTCGGCGGCAGTGGCGGCGCTGGGCTTTACGTAGTTGCCGTCCTTATTCTGGAGGGCAGCCACCTGCAGGCCGGAGCGCTGTACGTAGCCGTAGTTCACGTAGCCAATGGTGCCCACCTTGTTCTGGATCAGGCCAGCCACACCGGAATTGCCCTTACCGCCCACGCCAACGGGCCACTCAACGGTTTTGCCGTCGCCCACCTTCTCTTCCCATGCCGAGGAAAAAGCCGAGAGGGATTTGGTGAAGCCTGCGGTGGTGCCGGAACCGTCGGAGCGGTGGGCCACGGTGATGATACCGGGGGCGCAACTCAGGGTGGACCAATTGGTGATGCTCCCCATGAAAATACCCACCACTTGACTCTGACTGAGCCTGAGGTCACAACCGGGCTTATTGTAGGCCACCGCAATGGCACCGCCGGTCATGGGGATTTGCACCACGCCACGGCGCACCCTGGCCACCTTTGCATCGTCCATGGAGGAGTCCGAGGCGCCGAAGTCCACGTCGTTGTTGGTGAACAGCTTGACGCCGGTGCCGGAACCCGTGGCCTGGTAGTTGACCTGGGGACCGCCATCAGCCGCCAGATCCTTAAACCAGCGCTCATAGATGGGGGCAGGGAACGTGGCGCCGGCGCCATCAAGACGGGTCTGAGGAAAGGCTTCGCCAGCACCGAAGAGCGCTGCACCCATAAGCACTGCAGCAAGAGCATTCCTGGCCTTTTTGCTGAGGACAGACATGGAAAATTCTTGAGACATGGAGGGAAAGTCTTCCCGTAAGGAAGGCTAGGGGGACAGGAGGTTAATTTCCACACCCAATGACTTAAGGGCACCTCGAAAAACTGGACAGGCTGCCGACACGGGATGCCCTCTCACCATGAAAAAGCCAGTTGTGAAAA
>NZ_FITM01000010.1 GCF_900047545.1 Candidatus Synechococcus spongiarum | reverse complement strand
ACCTGGCCGGAGCGCCGTGGGTCCACCTCCGTTGCCATGCGCAACGCCCGGGCAAAGGCAAGGGCTGGAGAAGATCCAGGCTGAACTGTCTGATTGTCTGTTGCAAGCATGGGGCACATATGCAACTCAACCCCCCAAGAGAAATACAGCTCTCTGCTTCAGCCATTCCTTGTGCTCTCCATAGGCGTCGTCATGGCGACTGACCAACCGCCAGAAGTGCTTGGAGTGGTTGGGATGGATGAGATGGCATAGCTCATGGATCACCACGTAGTTCGCGATGGCGTGGGGCGCCTTAATAATGTTCCAATTGAACACTAGATGCCCTGTTCTGTTGCAGGATCCCCAGCGTGATTTGAAGTTGCGAACGCTGACGCCCCTTGGCGTCACCTCAATCTGCCGGGCATAGCGGCTGGTCTTTTCCCGCAGGCGTTCCAACGCCCTGGAGCGATACCATTTTTCCAGGTATTGCCGGATTCTTCGCTGCCGCTGGGTGCCCTGCTCGCCGGGGCGCACCGTTGCCCTGAGGTATCCCCTGGACAGACAGACCCCCACCTGATACCCTTCCAGCACCTTGAGGCGATAGTTGCGCCCCAGATAGGGGAAAGATTCGCCGCTGACCAGTTCCCTGGGGCGACGGGGTGGAACGGGTTGCCATTCAGCCACCTTGGCCCGGATCCAGGGGCGCTTCTGCTGGAGAATCGCTGCCACCCGCTCATCCCCCAGGCGCTCCGGGATGCGCACTTGCAAGTCGTTGCCGACAATGTGGAGGGCAGCGGTCCGTCTCATGGAGCGGATCACCTCTACCCGCAGCCCCAAAATCTCTTCCGGGACGGCTGTCACCGGGACCACTTGGCCTTGGCAAGATCCATGAACCGCTCCCTAACCACGTTCACCAAGGCTTTGGAGCCAAAGGGTTGCCCAAGAAGGACGACTCGCTTGATCGCTCTCTCGACGCGGGCCTTCTCATCCCACTTGTCAAAGAACCCGACGATTCGGGTTGCCTTCCGCAACAGGGGCACCAGTTCCCTGGTCATGTCCACCACCCGCTGATGGGTGTCCCTGTCCATGCCTACATCACCTGATGCCTGCCTGACCTCTTCCATCAGCACCCTGTAGAAGGGGCCTTCTTCTTCGCTGAGGCCCAGGTGGGCGTCCTGCCGGGTCTTGTCCGGTTCCATCCGGTCCCGGAACACCAGTAGTTGCCGGACCAGATCTTCCCAATGGTTCTCGTGGTTGCGGATGATTTCCTCCAAACGGTGGGTGAGGGACTGGTAGTACTCGGGGTCCTCGTCCAGCTTGATCTTGATATGTGCCCTGATGGCGTGCTCCACCTCGGACGCTCTGGCTCGGTCGTTGGTGTGGGCGGCAAGCACCTGCTCAAACTCCACGTCAAACAGCTTGGTGGGGGGTACCCGCGGATCCACCCCATCGGCACAGATGTGCTTCTCGATGAGCGTGCGCACCTTCTCCCCACAGCCAGTGATGTTCAATTGCTCATCCCGATAGCGGTTGCGGCAGCCAATCACCACCTTGCCCACCGCTTTGAGATCAGCAACAAAAGGGTTGGCGGCGGGGTCCGGCAGGACGATCTCCATTTGCCTGGCAAAGGTCCTGAAATCTGCCTCAAATCGCTGGCGTTTCAGCTCGTCCGCCAAAAAGGTGACGCAGGCGTCAGTGTCCTGGAGGTCCGCACCCTTGAGGTGCTGCTTCAGCCTGGTGTGGGCCGCCTGGAGTTTGGGGACTTCGTCCTTGAGGTCCTGGAGAGCGCCCTGCACGTCGGTGGAGGAAAACACCTTCAGCGCTTCCGCCAACTGGTCGGTGAGTCCGACGTAATCCACCACGTACCCACAGGGCTTTTGCGCCCTGGTGCGGTTCACCCGGGCGATGGCCTGCAACAAGGTGTGGTCCGTCAGTTTGCGATCCAGGTACATCACCTGGCAGATAGGGGCGTCAAATCCCGTCAGCAGCATGTCATTGACAATCAGGATGGAGAGGGGGTGTTCTCCCATAGGCTGCTTAAAGCGTTCCACTGCCGTCTTGTGACCGGCAGAGTCCGTCCATGTCTTCCATTCCTCCGGGTCGTTGATGTCGCCGGAGATCACCACGGTGGATTCAGGAACATCGGAGATG
>NZ_FITM01000003.1 GCF_900047545.1 Candidatus Synechococcus spongiarum | reverse complement strand
TTGGCCATGGTTTGTTGTAACGGACGGGGCTTCATGCCACCCAGAGCCAATCTAATGGCATCACCACCGGAATCAACTGGTGGCAGTGCAGCACCGGCAAGACCCACGTCGGAGAGTGCTCTGTCCGCGAGTTGCCGACTCTCGGTGAACCATTTGACAGGATCAGGATCGTTTTCCCAACGTCCAAGGCGATCCCATCGGCATAGGGCCTCACTGGAGCTGATCCAGTCGGACAGGGTGGTAAGCCCCATCAACCACTGCAGGAATGCTGCTTGCTGAGTGCCCTTAGGCGGCAGAGTTGGGATACCGTTAGCACCAACCCCTTTCAATAACTGGGTAAATAGCTGCTTGTGGGACTCGTGCCATGCCGGTTCCAGGTATCACGCTGAGCAGCCAGCTTTTCGACAATCAACCGAGTTAATCAGGTGGCCATGATGCGCGCCCACTGCTGAGGCAAGGAGCTGGGCATCACTTTTAGAAGCTTCCCGCTGGACCAACTGGCATCTCAAAAGCGGGACGGTACTGGCATCGTGGCGGTCGAAGGCGGCGGGAGGAAAGTGAGGGTAACCTGGAATCAATTCCCTGCCCAGCTTCTTCTGAAAACCTGGAGTGGCTTTGCCCAGAGCATGAAACCCCACCAACGCTGTCACCCATGAGGGCGAACAGGGCATTGGCACAGGGCAAGGAACCACCTCCTGAAGTTGGGCAGCAACTGCGGCTACATCCAGCAAGTGGGGCAGCAAGGGGTAACCGTCACCCTGACTCTTCTTAGCCGGTGATTTGGCCCAGAGCAGCAAAGAATTAGCCACTGCATATTGAGGATAGATTAGTTTACGATACGATTTTTTCTCTCGGAATGAGCACGAACACAACAATGCCCGAAGACACCAAGTGGACACAAAAGATCCAACACTGGCGCAGCCTGCCGCTGGCGGAGCGGCGGCGCCGTCACTTGGAACCCATCCCCGGTCATGCGGCCAACTCCGTGGCCATGGAGAGTGAGCCAGTGGATGAGGCCTGGCTTCGGGTGCGGCTTGCCCCCAGGATTCGGAAACGGCTGATCCGCCTCACTGGGTTCTGCCCGCCATCCGAACCTGCCCCGAAACCAGACTGAGTTCACTGCGGGACGCCAACTCAGGAGAGCGAGGGAACGTCAAACTAGCCCCACAGCCCCTTTGCCCATGGCCTCCAGCCCCTCAGCCACAGCCAAGCCAGCAGACCACAAGTCCCTAGAACAGCCGAAAGCCGTGCCGCGCCTTGGCGGCATGGCGCATGAGTGGCAGCAATATTGATCAGGGTGACGCCCGCATCAACCGGCGTATTGATCAAATCTATCGGCTTCTGTTGCCCTGAGCCGATGGCTCCCATGGCTAACGAATGCCACAGCGCTCAAGGAGCGCCTCTGCCAAAGCGGAGAAATCCTTGTGGCAGGCCCGGACCGCCTTGTAATGGCCGCGCCGATGGCCCCATCGGCGGGGGTGAGCAGGAACATGGGCTTGCGGGCCGTCTGGGCCAGGGGCATCAAGCTGCGGTAATGCTTCAGCTCCACCAGGCAGTGGGGATCCTCCTTGGGTAAACCGGGGAGTTGTTGTGCTGTTTCATTCAACACCCACTTGCGGTAGACCGATGGGACGCGTTCCAGCCAACGCTGATAGGCCTTCACTGGCCGATCCCGTCGCACGGCATGTTGCAGTACCACGTAACCCACTGGATCCATTTGGCCTTCGGGAAGTCCGGTTGTCTTGCCGAGAGATTCCGGCACACGATTCAGACGATCTTGCCATTCCTCACGCCAGCGGCGGAGTGTAGGCCCCAGATTCTTCAGCCCTTGCACGGAATAGAGGTCCGGCCCCAGGGGGATCACCACGTGGTTGGCTGCGATCAGCACCGCCCGGTTCAGTGCCCTCAGACTTGGCCCCACGTCGATCAACACCACGTCCGCTTGGCGTTGCTCAGCAGCCTTGGCCAACATCCGCCAAAACACGCTGATCACCCGGAATGCTAGTTCCTGTTGATCCAGGCATTTCGGCCATTCAGTAGATAGACGATCTTCCATTGTGGACAGGCTCAGATCACCAACCACCAGACCAATCCCTTCCGCAATCTCGGTCACATAGGGATCCACCACATCGCCGGTTCCTTTCACCAGAAGAGGCGCCAGGGCAGCGGTAACAGTGCGAGATGGCTCTGCATCTGTCCAGATCTCTTCCAACTTGTCGTCCTCCAGGAACATGCTGGTGAGATTCATTTGGGGATCCAGGTCCGCCACTACAATGGATAGATCCATCTCGGCAAAAATCCAGGCAAGATGATAGACAAGTGTGGTCTTCCCTACTCCACCTTTGTTATTGAA
>NZ_FITM01000117.1 GCF_900047545.1 Candidatus Synechococcus spongiarum | reverse complement strand
CTCCAGAAGCCAGCGGCGGCAGCAAAACAACACCGGCTCCACCGTCTGCTGAACCCGCCGGTTGGCCAGGGCCTTCAGCACCACCTCCGATCCGATTCCGGCGGGATCCCCCAGAGCAATGGCAATCCGCCGCGGTTCATCCATGAACAGGTACTTTAGCGTGGATGGTCCAGCTTGGCGTTGGCGATGCTGCCCAAACAATGGTCCAAGGTCTTTGCACAACAGCAGAAGGCCTGGCTGCGTCATGCTGCCCCTGAGTTGGTCTCCAGCCTGCTGGGCTGGTGGACACGTCATGGACGCCATGGTTTGCCATGGCGATTGCTTCCCGGTGGACGCCAGCCTGGTCCCGACGACCTGCTTCCCGCCTATCCTATCTGGGTGGCGGAGGTGATGCTCCAACAGACCCAACTGACGGTGGCGCTCCCTTTTTGGCACCGTTGGTGGTCACGGTTCCCGGATCTGGAGTCCTTGGCGGCGGCATCCCGGCAGGACGTGCTCCATTGCTGGCAAGGGTTGGGCTACTACGCTCGGGCGCGGCGGCTCCATGGGGTCGCCACCGACTTGGTGGCAGCCGGGCGCCCCTTGCCCACAGATCGTGCCGGTCTTGAACAGCTTCCTGGGATTGGTCGCACCACGGCAGCCGCCATTGCCGCCACGGCCGGCAACAGTCCTGATCCCATTCTGGACGGCAATGTGAGGCGGTTGCTGGCGCGGCTTCTGGCCTTTCCAGCACCGCCCCGGCAGGCCACCCCCCTGCTCTGGACCATGGTGGAGTTGCTCCTGGGCGGCAGAGGGGCGCGAGACTTCAACCAGGCCCTCATGGACCTGGGCGCCCTAGTCTGCCGCTCCCATACCCCCTTGTGTCACCGTTGCCCTTGGCGACTCCCTTGCCGTGCCTATAGTCAGGGGATCCAGCACCAACTCCCTGTGCGTCAGGCTCTCGCACCCATTCCCCATGTCATGGTTGGCGTGGGCATTGTGCTGGATCATCAGGGGAAGGTGCTCATCGGCCAACGCCAGCCCGATGGACTTCTGGGTGGTCTTTGGGAATTTCCCGGTGGCAAGCAGGAGCCCGGCGAGACCATGGCCGACACCGTGGTGCGCGAACTACAGGAGGAGGTGGGCTTGACCGTGGCCGTGGGTCCGGAGTTGCTGTGCTTTGACCATGCCTATACCCACCGGCGGCTCACCTTTGCGGTGCATCTCTGCCACGTGACGGCCGGGGAGGCTCGGCCTGTGGCCAACAACCAACAGATCGCCTGGGTGTGGCCCCACGACTTGCACCACTACCCTTCCCCCGCCGCCAATGCCCGCATGATCCAGGCCCTGCAAGAGCACTTAGCTGGGACTTGACTTGACGTAGTGGATTCCACTGAGCCACGCCAGGATGAGGGCCACCCAGAACAGTCCACCGCCAACGGCGGCTGTCAGTGCCTGGGCCGGACCCGGCCACAGTAGGAATCCAAAACAAAGAAACTGACTGATGGTTTTCAGCTTCCCGCTCCAACGGGCCGGCGCTCCATGGGGATGCTGACTTCGCCACTCGGTCACCAGAAGCTCCCGGGCCAACAGGAGCCAAATGGCCCAGAGAGGGATGGGGATGGCGGAGAGGCTGTTGCCGGTGGTCCCGCCACTCTGGCCAGCCAACCACAGCAATGGCGCCAGTAGCAACAACTTATCGCAGAGGGGATCCAGACGGGCCCCCCACGGCGATCCACCGCCACCACGTCGCGCCAACCAGCCATCCACCGCATCGGTTGCCGCAGCCCCCAGCAGTAGCCCCCAAGCCCACCAGCCCCAGCCCCCCTGCAACACCAGCAGGAGCGGCACCGCCAGCAGACCCCTGAGCACCGTGAGGCCGTTGGCCAGGCTCTGCGCCATACTCACCAAACCCCAGAGAGGTCATCATGGTGCAAAGCCAACCTGTCCAGGCGTTCATGACCACACCAGTTCAGTTCGTTCGCCCGGACACAGCCCTGACAGAGGTGATCCGGATGCTCAATGCTTCCCGCATCAGTGGCCTGGCGGTGTGTGATGACCAGGGTCGGTTGGTGGGGGAAATCAGCGCCAAGGATCTGATGGTGCGGGAAAGCGGTTTGGAGCCTGGCCCCTACGTGGTCTTCCTGGACAGCGTGATCTATCTGCGCAATCCCCTGCGCTGGGAGCGGGACGTCCATCAGGCCCTTGGGGAAACCGCTGCCGCCATCATGAACCGCTCCCCCCACACCTGTGGGCCTACCCTCAGCCTGCAGGAGGCCGCGGCCCTGCTCCACGATGCCGGCACCGAGAGGCTGTTTGTGGTGGAAGGGGGAAAACCCGTCGGGGTGCTCAGCCGCGCTGATCTGATTCGGGCCATGGCCGCCACGGCCTGCTAACCTCTTTCAAGAGTTTATCGCAGCATGATGGCTTCACGGGAGTCCGTCGGGGGAAGTGGTTGAGGAGCATCGCCTGGGGTCTGGGTTCGGTGTTCACGGCCATGTTGATCGGTAGTGCCTTCTTCAAGGAATGCCCTCCAAGTGCGCGCCCTTGGCGTCTGGCTCATGCAGCCGTGGCCGCCAGCGACGTGGCTGATCGGGGAACCCTCGAAGACTTTGTCAAGGGCGCAGTGAGCTACATGAGAAGCCTCGCGATCCTGTAATGAACTCATGGCCTTCAAAAGCCTACTGCAGACCGAAGGGAGCCCCTGAAACTCCGTTTCTCTATTCCTGATCCTGGTCACACCTAGCGGGGACATCATCTGGCACGGAGACAACCCGGACGTAGAGAACAAGAATATAGCTGCCGTGGAGGACAGCAGAGACAAGAAGGTGTTTGAGGAATTACTTGCCCAGGCGAAGAACGGGGTAGCTTCGTTGAATACCATTGGGACGACCCAACTCGATCCGATGACCCGCTCCGCAAGTTGAGCTATGCCGCCTCTTACGAATCAGCCTGGTCCGGGAAAACACTGCTGATGATTGGGGGATACGAACAGGATCTTTCCGGTCTCCCCTTCCCCATCGCAGACCTGCCCCGGCCTGCGATTACAGCTTCCGAAGTCGTGGATCGCGAGACCCTGCGCATCTTTAGTCGAAGAATCGGCCAAGGCGTTCCAACAGGCCTACATGACCGAGAACTACAGTGGACTTCCCCAGACAAAGAATGCCTTCCGGACTGAGGGAGATTGGAAGGCAGGTTCCATTTACGTTTGGGTCGTGAGCGACGAGGGCATCGTCGTGTTCCATGGCGCGGAACAACACCGGGAGGGCAAGCCCGCCAACCTGGACCGGGAGGACGTGAACGGCTTCAAGTTTGTTCAGGAACTCATTTCCACGGGCGCCGCTGGCAGTGGGTACGTTGAGTACCACTACGATGACCCTGGGATTGAGGGTGATGAGAAGAGACTGGCTCCCCCAAAGTCGGCTACGCTTCCTCTTTCATTTCACTCTGCCAGGTCTGGACAGTCCTTTCGTCGTCGGTTCAGGTATTTACGTCGACATCTAATTGCAAGGTATCCGGCTGAGACCCGGAACAACACGGTTTCGGGTTTCGGTTGTTCTGGAGAAACTGTTCAGCCTTGGTCAGTCCTCCCCAGGACTCTGGTCACGAGCCATCAGACGGGCTGCCAGCACACCCCCCAGAAATCCAAACAGATGGCCTTGCCAGGACACCCCTGGCGCTCCCGGGAACAGTCCCACAACCATCTCACCGAACAGAACCAGGCAGGCAATGGAGAGCAGGATGCTGAGGGGGCGCCGCTGAAAGAGACCCATAAAGAGCAGGGCGCCCAAGTAGCCAAAGACGATGCCGCTAGCTCCCACATGCACTGTGGTGCGGGGAGCAATCAGCCAAATCCCAACGCCCGACGCCAGGGCGCTGATGACGGATACCTGCCACAGTTGACCCGGACCCCGTAGGCCCACCAGGCTGCCCAAAACCAGCAACGAGACGCTATTCCCAAACAAATGCTGCCAGTCCCCATGGATCAGGGGAGCAGTGAAAACGGCCCAGAGACCAGTTACCCCGCTGCCAGGATGGATGCCGAAGATCTGAGCGGAATCCTGGCCAGGGAGCAGGCCCAAAAATGCCAGGACAAGCCGCAGAGTGTGGACGATCCAGAGCAGGGCCACAAAGCTTAGGGTGGTTGGCAAAAGGCGTCCGGTTGGCAACGGACGACTGGCGGGGCCGTGGCTCATGAAGACTTGATCAACTGAAGAACCTGGGGACCGAGCCGTGCGGCGCGATGTTCGCAGTGGAGGCCATGAACAATCAACTCTGCTGCCTGCTGGAGGTTCCCTTCTCTTGCCCTCGCTTCCGCCTGGACAAAGAAATGACGTGCTTTGTCAAGCAATTTGGCCTTATCGCTTGTGGTAGAAAGCGTGCGCATTAGCGGGTGAGAACGCTATGGACAGTGATGCAACTGGACTCAGGTTCCCGGCTCCTCGCCATGATCTCCCAGTGCTTCAATGCAGGAGCGAAGGTGATGGGCCCTGTCATGGCAACCTTCCGAGAGGGCAAGAGCCAGGGCAAACTCCAGCTTTTCCAGTTGGTGGTCCTGCTCGGAAAAGGTGATGGTCGCAGCAGGAATGGAGAGCGTTTCCATGGCTTCACTTTCTTCTCATTCTGACACCTTGACCGCCAATATGTGGCCATTGGGGCGGACCGTCAGGCACGGCGATTTGGCAACAGAATGCAGAGAGGTGTGAAGATTGGATGGACAGCATCAAGCATCTGCCCGGACTTCTGACGATTTTAGCAGGTCTGGGGCTAGGGCTTCTGGCCCTCGGCACGCGGATTCCTGCCGCTCCCCTTGTGGGCGCCTTGCTGGGGGCCACCTTAGTGAGCCTGATCCCCAACCACCCCGCCATCCACTGGCCCACAGGGACGCGAACCGTGCTGGAGATCGCCGTTGGCATCGTGATTGGTTCAGGCTTGACGGCCACCACGTTGCAAGAGATGCGCCATCTCTGGCGACCTGCGCTTCTCATCACCCTGGCCCTTCTGGTTACGGGAATTGTGGTGGGCGCCTGCAGCAGTCGGCTGCTGGGAATCAAGCTGACCGTCGGGCTTTTGGGTGCCGCGCCAGGTGGCCTCACGGGCATGAGCCTGGCGGGAGAGGAGCTGGGGGTCGGGGCCACGGTGGCGGCTCTGCATACTGTGCGTCTGGTGACGGTGCTGGTGGTGATGCCCCTGCTGGTGCGGTTATTGACCATGGGCCAAGGGGGCTCCTCCGGTGGCCCATAGGAGTTGCTGGTCTGAAGCTGTGACAAAATTGGCAAGGTATTTTCATGCTTCTCTCACCTTGCAGGTGGGCCTGCTGACGCTTCTCGGCAGTTGTGGTTTTGGCGGGGAGCTCCCCCAGGCCAAGCCCCTGCCCAGTAGCTGCCTGGCCCAATTTGGTCAGGAGTCCGTTGAACCTGGCGAGCACATGGCCCTCTGTGACCGTATCGTGGCCAGCCATCCCCGGTTGCTGCGGGCCCACGTAGATCGCTTCATTGTCTGGCAGCATTACGGCAGAGAACGTGAAGCCTGTCAGAAGCTTTTTGACGTGGAGACAACCATGGCCACCCTGACCTTCACCGCCGATGATCAAGATGACTTCCACTTCAGTGTGGAAGTCATCTGCAGGATGCAGGGGGGTGATGGCTGAACGACAGCGTTGGCTGGTGTTGGGGGGCGGCTACTGTGGTATGCGCCTGGTGGATCGGCTCCTGGACCTGGGGCACGAGGTTGTAGTGACCCACCGCGCCAGCACCGACCAGCGCACCATTCACCAACCAGCGGCGACCGCTGACCGCAACACCTCTTCCCCTCGGCCAAGACCTCAACCGCAAGTGGTGGTCTTTGATAGTGCCCAGGGGATTGACCCTGACCTCGGGGCACTGGGTCCCTTTACGGCAGTGCTCTCAACCATTCCTCCCGGGGAAGCCGGTGTTGACCCCGTGCAGGATCGTCTGGGTGTGGCCCTGCGGCGATCAGCACCCCCATGGGTGGGTTACCTCTCCACCAGTGGGGTTTATGGGGACCTGCAAGGGGACTGGGCGGATGAATCGCTGCCGCCGCGCTCCCGTGTTCCCCGAAGCCGCCACCGTATCGGCTGTGAAGCGGCGTGGAGAACCTCCGGACTGGCGCCTCTGATCTTGCGTCTGCCAGGAATCTACGGGCCTGGCCGTAGTCCTTTTGCCCGGCTCCATCAAAAGCAGGCTCGCCTGATCCATAAACCGGGCCAGGTGTTCTCCAGGGTCCACGTGGATGATGTGGTGGGGGCGGTTCTCTGGTGTCAGCGCCATGGATACCGTGACACGGTGGTCAATGTCTGTGATGCCCTGCCCTGCCCCAGCAGCGAACTCCTGGGCTTGGCTGTCCATTTGCTGGGCTGTAAGTTGCCCCCCTATGAGCGCTACCAGGACGTGAAAACCGCCATGGGTTCCATGGCCCAAAGTTTCTGGCTGGAAAACCGTCGCGTCAGCAACCGGAGGCTTCTTTCCTGGGGCTACGTGCTGCGTTACCCCACCTATCGGGAAGGCTTTGTGGCCACCCTTGCAGAAGAAAGAGGAGAAGCATTCAACCCGGTTCACCATCGTGCTGACGGTCTCCTGGCGGGCTGAACCCCATGGGAGAGCTGGTGTCGGGATTATTGCTGGTCGCGATGCTCCTGGGAGCGCTGGTCAAACTGTTCCCACAGGGCCTTGAGATCAGCCTGCATGAAGGGCCAATCCACCGTGACCCAGCCCCGTTGGATGCCGAGGCCCAGGCCAAGAATCAGGATCATCAAAATCAGTGATCGGAACATGGGCAGCCGGGGTTCATCTGTGGGGGAAATCAATTCCGCCTTGCAACGGATTCGGAGGTTACAATGTAGTCTGAGCCGCAAGGAGAAGGGCTCTCACAACAGGCAGAAGGCCCGGCTCCGCTTGGCCAGGGCCCATGTCCAGGTGGCGGACCAGCGGTTGGATCATCTCCACAAGCTCAGCACTAGGCTCATCCGTGAGAATCAAACGGTGGTGCTGGAGGATCTGAACGTGTCGGAGATGGTGAAGAGTCGCAAGCTGGCCTGTGCCGCCGCTGCCGGGTGGCGACTGCTCAGGACCCTGCTGGAGGCCAAGGCCAAGCTGTATGGCCGCCAAGTGAAGATCATCAGCCGTTGGCAGCCCACGTCTCAGACCTGCTCAGCCTGTGGGCACAGCGACGGGAAGCAGGCCTTGTCCGTCCGTGCCTGGAGGTGTTCAGCCTGCGGCGTAGAGCAGGATCGAGACGGGAATGCGGATCGCAACATCCTCGCCGCCGGGCTGGGGGAGAGGCAAAACGCCTGTGGAGCCGAGC
>NZ_FITM01000123.1 GCF_900047545.1 Candidatus Synechococcus spongiarum | reverse complement strand
CTACGACCGCTGTGCCCATATCTTCCTCTCTGCCGTCCTCCTCGCCGCCACTCTCAGCTTCTGGTTATGAGTCCTGAGCCTAGGGAGCGTGGTTGCTGTCCTGTCCTCCCCCGCCCTGAACGCCTGTCGGGTTGTTGGAATCAGAGGATGCGACTGAGGAAAAGCTGGCTGCGCTCCTCCTTGGGGTCCGTGAAGAAAGTTTGGGGGCTGGCCTCCTCCACAATCATTCCCTCATCCATGAACACCACCCGATCCGCCACTTCCCGGGCAAAGCCCACCTCGTGAGTCACCACAACCATGGTCATGCCCTCGGCGGCCAGGGCGCGGATGGTCTCCAGCACCTCCTTCACCTTTTCCGGATCCAGGGCGCTGGTGGGCTCGTCAAACAGCATCAACTGGGGAGACAGGGCCAAAGCCCGGGCAATGGCCACCCGTTGCTGTTGACCGCCACTGAGTTGGGAGGGATACTTGTGGGCTTGCTCACGGATGCCCACGTGGTCCAGTAAGGCCAGAGCATCCTTCTTCACCGTCTGCCGGTCCCGCTTCTGCACCCAGATGGGGGCCAGGGTGACGTTCTCCAGGATGGAGAGATGGGGAAACAGGTTGAACGACTGGAACACCATTCCCACATGGCGACGAATTTTGCTCACCACCTTCTGGCTGTTATCCGCGTCCAGGTGATAGCCCAGCACCTCCAGGTGGCCACCCTGAATGGTTTCCAGGCCGTTGAAGGTTCGAATCAGGGTGCTCTTGCCAGAGCCGGAGGGACCCATGATCACCACCACCTCCCCTTTCCCCACGGCCAGATCCACCTTGCGCAGCGCTTGAAACCCGTTGGGAAAAATTTTTTCCAGCCCCTGGCTGCACACCGCCAACTCCAGGACGGCTGACAACGTATCTCCCGGCTGAGCACCTGAAGTGGACTGGGGGGAGGGGGCAGTGCTGGAGGCCATGGCGGGGAAAGGGGGTGGAAAATCGGCAGAAGGTCAGTGGTGACCAGTTACGTTGAGGGTGCGCTCCACGCGGTGCGCCAGGCTGGTCATCAGAATGCAGACAGCCCAATAGAGCAGCGCCAGCCAGATGTACACCTCCAGGTGGTGACCCAAGTAGTCGGGATTGGCCAGGATGCTGCGGCTGATGCCCAACAGTTCGATCAGGCCCAGGTAGGCCAGCAGGCTGGTGTTTTGCAGCGAGGCCACGCACTGGTTGGCCAGGGCCGGCAGGGCCGTGCGCAGGGCCTGGGGTAACTCCACCAGGGCGACGGTGAGCAGGGGGGAGAGGCCCAGGGAGCGGGCTGCTTCCAACTGGGTCTTGGGGATGGATTGCAGTCCACCCCGCACGTCCTCCGCCATGTAGGCCGCCATGAAGAAACCCAGAGACACCACGGCCCGCAGCACTCGGTTCAAGGTCCAACCCTCCGGCAGAAAGAGGGGAATCATCAGTTGACCAAAGAAGAGCACCGCAATCAGGGGCATGCCCCGCATGAGCTCGATATAGCCGGTGGTGAGCCAGCGCAGCAGAGGCAGTTCACTGCGGCGCGCCAGGGCCATGAGAATACCCAGGGGCAAGGCCATGAGAATGGTGCCCAGGGTGAGCAGAAGACTCAGTTGCAGGCCCCCCCAGAAGCGACTCTTGACCGGCTCAAGCCCCAGCCCCGAAGCCAGTAGCAGCAAACCGATGGGCAGGATGAGAACCCAAAGCAGGGGCAACAGGCGCACCACTGCTGGCGGCACCACCTTGGACGGCATCAGGGTCAGGATGCAGAGCGCCGCCAACAGGCCCAGCCAACTCCAGCTTCGCCAAATCTGGCTCACCGGGAAATTGCCGTTGAAGTAAAGGCGGACGTTCTCCAAGACCACCGCCCAGTCCGCCTGCAGGACGGCCCAGTGGAGCAGGTTCCACAGACCACCACCACAGACCACCACCAGCACCACGGTGATGAGCGTGTCCAGGGGTGAGGCAAACAGGCCACGGCGAATCCGCAACAGCAGTTGACGCGACCAGGAGCCGGAGCGGGGAGATTCAACCATGGCGCAGCACCAGGCGGTTGAGAATGTTCATCGCCCCGCTGATGAGCAGGTCCACCGCCAGAAAACCCGCCACCAGCAAGGCAAAGGCCTCAATGGAGCGTCCCGTTTGGGTGAAGGTGGTGTTGGCAATGGAGAAGATGTCCGAGTAACCCACAGCGATGGCCAGGGTGCTGTTTTTGGCCAGGTTGATGTATTGACTGTTGAGGCCGGGCAGGATGGCCCGCAGCGCCTGGGGAAGGATGATCAGGCGCAGAGTCCGTCCTTCGCCAAGACCCAGGGAACGGGCTGCTTCCCACTGACCGCGGGGCACGGAGTTGATGCCGCCCCGAACCACCTCCGAGATGTAGGCGCCGGTGTACACCGTGAGACCAATGAGCAAGGCCATGAACTCTACGGAAATGGGCAGTCTCAGCCAACCCGCTAAGGTCTCCACACCGTTGCGGGCCGCCGGCATCCCAAGAAAGACCACCACGTACCAGAACAGCAGGTGGAGCAGGGGTGGGACATTACGGGCCACAGCCACATACAGGTTGGCCAACTGACGCAAGAGCCAGTTTCTACTGAAACTGGCGGCCCCGCCAATGCCCCCCAGGACCGTGGCCAGCACTAGGCCCACCACCACCACCTGGAGGCTGTTCACAAACCCCACCACAAAGGCCCAGTCATAGCTGTCCTCTGTTCTGTAGGACAGCAGGCTCCTGGGTAGGGGGAACCGGGCCGGTCGGCCAAGCCAGTCAAAGCTGAGCTCCAGGCCACGGCGGACCAGGTTGACCTGCAGGTTGCTCACCAGCAGGGCAATGACCCCCAGCACAAAGAGGCCAATGGCCACCTGGAGCAGAATCAGCAGAAGCCGCCGCTGCCCTGGTGGCCGACCCGGAGCAGGGGGTTCTGGGCTCAATTGAAGGGAGGTGCGTAGTGAAGGCCGCCGTCCGTGTAGCTGGCGTTCAGACCGCGGGGAATGAAGGTTGACGTGCCACGGCCCAGATGGCGATCATAGATCTCCCCATAGTTGCCCACGGCGCGAACGGCCTGCACCACAAAGTCGTTGGGCAGGCCCAGCTTGCTGCCCAGGTCACCTTCAATGCCCAGGAAGCGACGCAGGGCTGCATTCTCCTGATCCGCGCCGCTGGTGGCCGATGCCAGCTGCTCGTCAATGTTGGCCTGGGTGATGCCCTGCTCTTCTGCGGACATGAGGCCATAGACAGTCCAGCGCACCGCATCGGCCCACTGGTCATCCCCGTCCACCGTGGCCGGTGCCAGGGGCTCCTTGCTCAGCACTTCATCCAGGATCACGTGATCATCGGGGTTCTCGAAGCCGGAGCGGGAGCTGTTGAGAGAAGAGCGGTCAGCGGTGATGGCAGCGCAACGTCCGTCCAGATAGGCCTGCTCGCGCTCCTGGGGCGTCTCGAATTTGACCGGTTCGAAGGAAATCCCCCGGGCTTGCAACACGTCGTTGAGGTTCCGCTCCGTGGTGGTGCCCCCGCCAACGCAGAAGGATTCGCCCTCCAGATCCTCCAGTGTCGTGGCGCCGCTGTCTTTGCTGACCAGCACCCCTTGGCCGTCATAGAAGACCACAGGGGCGAAGACAAGACCGTTACCGCCGCCGGAATCACGGCTGAGGGTCTGGGTGGTGTTGCGGGAGAGCAGGTCGATCTCGCCACTGCTGAGGGCCGTGAAGCGCTGGGCCGCCGTGAGTTGAGTGTAGTCGACCTTGTCGGGATCCCCCAGGGTGGCGGCTGCCACGGCGCGGCAGATATCAGTGTCCAAGCCCGTGTAGGTACCTTCAGTGGTGAGATAGCTGAAGCCGGGCAGGCGGCCGCTAATGCCACAACGCAACTCTCCTCTGGACTTCACCTGCTCCAATAGGCTCACCTTCTCCTCGGGAGCCGTGGCGCAACTCGCGAGAGCCAAAAGAAGGGGTGCGATCGCGAACCGCTTGAGAGACTTGACCAGCATGAGTGATTTGGAAGGTAAAACGACTGAAGGCTAGAACAACCAGGACACCACATCTACAGATGACCCTCCCAATTCCAATCCTTTGTAAGTTTTTCTTTTCTTGCCGAAGATGGCGGGGAGGAGATTTGAACTCCTGACCTTCGGGTTATGAGCCCGACGAGCTACCAGACTGCTCTACCCCGCGACGGGATGGCATCCAGGCCGGGCATGGGTCAATAATCCTTGCCTGCCTGGATCTGCCAAGACCTGAAAACTCTACACCATTGGCACACTGTGTGCAAACCCCAATCCCCATGAAGACATCGTTCACGCCACCATCCCTGAAGTCCAAGGTGGTTGGAGAGTAACGATGCCTCAGTGCTCCTGGATCCCCACCAGGTTGGAAGGCACACGGCTTTGGCGCTGCTGGTCCTCACCGTGGGTTGTCCCGTCTCCCCCGTAGGCATGGGCCTCCACCAGCCACAGATTCTTGTCCACTGCTCGGGAGATTTCCACAAACAGGTCTTCCGTATCGGCGTCGCCCGCTGCACCCGCCGTGGCAATGGCCCTGCGGATGGCTCCACCGAAGGTGGCCAGGGCACCGCTCACTGCTTCCATGTGATGGTTGCCGGAGGCGATATCCAGCGGATAGGCGGGCAAACTTGACTGCTGCGCCGCCACTGCCGCCGTGCCGAAGGCCACACCACCCATGGTGACGATGCGCTCCGCCAGGTTGTCCACGTGGGTGAGAACCTCGCCGTGGATCGCATCAAACAGCTCGTGCAAGGCAATGAACGACGGCCCCTTCACGTTCCAGTGGGCTTGCTTCATTTGCGTCGAGAGGTCGACGGCGTCCGCCAGCCGGGCGTTCAACAAGGCGGCCATCTCCCTGCGGGTGGCTGCCGGCAGGTCGATTTTGCTGGGGCGTAGTTTGGGGTTCATGGTGTGCTCCTGATGGTTACCTAGCTTGTTCCATTGAAGCGCAGTTCACCAGAAATCCGGAGACTCAGGTGGGGGGAGAGATGCTGAAAACGGGGTCGCAGGTCGGCCGTGGCCTCGGGAGTGAGCCAGCCCAACTGGTCTAGGAGGTGCAGGGCCACAGCATGTTTGGCCCGCTTGGCCCCATCCTCCACCTTGATGGCCACACCGATGCCCTCGTTCACCCGGCCCACACACTGGATGCCCTCTGCCCCCCCCTTGCTGATTACGGCCCCCAAGCCAAAACGCATCACTTCCGTGTCAAAGCAGCCGTCCCCTGCCACCAGTTGAGGATGGGCCTGCATGGCCCGGCAGAGCCGTTCCAGCTCAGGTGCTCCGGAGCTGCTGAGGAGGGCAAACACCCGCGCCAGTTGGACCAACTGCAGTTGCACCGTCGGGATACCACAGTCGTCCGTGGCCAGCAAAAACTCCGCAGCAGGCTGGTGCAGCAGTTCGGCAAGGCGCTGCAACACTTCCCGCTGTAGAGGGTGCTCCGGGTCCATGTAGGTGGCCAGGGGCCAATCCATCCGCTTACAGACGGCCAGGAACGCCGCATGTTTGCCCGAGCAGTTGTGCTGCAGGGGACTGGTGGCCCCAACCGGCACGGGACATTGCAGCAGGTCTGCACTCAACCCCGCCTTCCACAGGATATGGAAGGCGGCACGGGCATGGGTGACGGTCCCACGGTGGGAGGCACAGGCAATGGCCAGTTGCCTCTCCTGGAGTTGGTTCTGCTCTGCTGCACCGGTGAGAATCAACAGGCTGGCCTGGAGGGGCTTGAGGGCCGAGCGGCCAAAGCTGGCCCGGAAGGGATCCCCCGCACCCATAAGCAGTCGTCCCTGCTGATCCGTCACGGCGGCATGGACCCGATGCACCGATTCCACAATTCCGTTGCGGCACAGCAACACGTCCAGGGGAGAGGCGGGGGTGCCTCGACCGGCCATGGTGAACGGGGAAGATGATTGACTCATAAAGGGCAGAAGCCAGATGACGGCCTTAAACGAGGCGACATAACGCCGCGCCCAGCACCAGCGCCACAGTGGCCATGGTCATCAGTTGCTGCAACCCCAGCAGGAGGGGGCGCACCTGATGCTGAGCCACCAGCCAGTCCTTCTGGCGCCACACCAAAGGCTTTTCCCAGATCTGTCCATCGTACCAGCCAGACTCCTCGTACTCAATAGACTCTGCCAGCAAACGGCGCAAGATGAAGGTCCAACCCAGCCACTGGCGGACCAGCAGCAGCAGAGGCAGCACCAAAGCCCCCACCAGCCCGGCGGCCAGCAGTCGGGGTGGGTCCTGCTGAAGCGGAACGCTGCCACTGGCAATGACCGTGGTGAGGGGAATCAACAGTAGCCAGCAGAGGGCAAAGGGCTTGAGACAGGTGAAAACGTCAGGATCAGCCCAACGAAAAAACCAGGACCGGCGCAGTTCTTCATATTGCTGCAGTGGGCGCTGCTCCATGGGAACCGGGCAGGTGCTGTCCATCAAGGCCACAACAACACAGAACACAACATTCAGGAAGTCTTGGCCATGGGCTGATGGGTGTGCAGTTCCCCATGGCTCCAGAACCCTTCCAGGTCATAAAAGTGACGTTCCTGGACGCCCATCACATGGACGATCAGTTCGCCGTAATCCAGGAGCACCCAGCGTCCTTCCGAGACGCCCTCCAGCCGCAGGGGACGGCGCTGGGCCTTCTCTTCCAGCGTCTCCTCGACGGAACGAGCAATGGCCCGCACCTGTACGGGGGAACCACCGGAGCAGATGACAAACCAATCCGTGAGATAGGCCACTTCCTCCACGCGGATCAGCACAATGTCCATGGCTCTGCGGTCATCACAAGCCTCTGCCGCCAGTCGGGCCAGGGCAGCCGAGTCCAACGGTTGCGTCCGGGATGCACTCAAAGCGTCAGTCACCACTTCCATAGACGTTCTCGCTGCTCACGGCCTCCGGACTTCCCTCAGACCGCGCCATCTCCGCCTGGGCCTTGGCAGCACTCCGCCGCAGCGCATCCAGGCGATTTTCATAGAAGCTGCGCTTGCGCTTCTTGCGGGTTTGGGCCACCAGCGTCTTCAGGGCACTGCCCAGGCTGCGATAGGCATTGGGTAGGGAATAGCCAAAGCGGGTGGCCAGGGCAATGGCCCGCTCATCGGCCGCAACGGCTTCCTGCAGGTACTTCTCGGGATTGTTTTTGAGGTACAGGCGGTAGCCGGCAAAGCCGGAGAGGCCCAAGGCCAGCAGCAGCAGCAGACCGTCCTGTACCCAGAGTTCGCCGATGGCACCACCAAGACCAATGGCCAAGGCCGCCATTTCCCACCCATCCCGTGGCACGGCGTCGTTCTGGATACGGCCCACCTCATGCCAGAAGAGCAGATTGCGCTGATCCAGGGCCAAGGCCTCCCACGCCTCCAGGTCCACCTGAATTTCCACCTCGTCACGGCCAATTTCCTCAATGGTGATCAGAGGGGGATCAGCGGCAGCAGCGGACTCCACAAATACCCAACTCTGCATTTCCGGCGGGAGAAGACCTTTGAGTCGCTGAAGTTCAGTCATACGGTTCATGGTGTGAGTCCAGCCTAGCGGGCCAATTGAACCCGCCAAGCCCATCATCCCGGAACCGGGGGATGCCATGCTGGTCTGGCTTGGCCTTTGCACCCTCGGATGCCCCGACGCAGTGATCTACAGCGCATTCTCCTGCTGGGTTCCGGGCCGATTGTCATCGGCCAGGCCTGCGAGTTTGACTACTCCGGAACCCAGGCCTGCAAGGCCCTGCGAGACGAGGGTTTTCAAGTGGTGTTGGTGAACTCCAACCCGGCCACCATCATGACCGATCCGGACATGGCAGATCGCACCTACATCGAGCCCCTCACTCCAGAGGTGGTGGCCCAGGTGATTGCAGCGGAGCGTCCTGACGCCCTGCTGCCCACCATGGGGGGACAGACGGCGCTCAATCTGGCGGTCAATCTGGCGGAACGTGGCGTGCTGGAACATTACGGCGTGGAGTTGATTGGCGCCAGTCTGGAGGCCATCCGCAAGGCGGAAGACCGGCAGTTGTTCAAGGAGGCCATGGGTCGCATCGGGGTAGAGGTTTGCCCCTCCGGGATTGCCGCCAACCTTCTGGAAGCCGAGGCCGAGGCCCGGCAGATCGGCAGCTACCCCCTCATCATTCGCCCGGCCTTCACCCTGGGGGGCAGCGGCGGGGGCATTGCCTATAACACCGACGACCTACTCAATCTCGCCCGCAGTGGCCTGGAAGCCAGCCCGGTGCGCCAGATCCTGATCGAACAATCCCTGCTGGGATGGAAGGAATACGAGTTGGAGGTAATGCGGGATCAGGCGGATAACGTTGTGGTGGTTTGCAGTATTGAAAACCTAGATCCCATGGGGGTGCATACCGGTGATTCCGTCACCGTGGCCCCTGCCCAGACCCTCACCGACCGGGAGTACCAGCGGCTGCGGGACCAGGCCTTGGCCATCCTGCGGGAGGTGGGGGTGGAAACCGGGGGCAGCAACGTGCAATTTGCCGTCAATCCTGCCAACGGCACCCTGGTGGTCATTGAAATGAACCCCCGGGTGAGCCGCAGTTCAGCCCTGGCCAGCAAGGCCACGGGTTTCCCCATCGCCAAGATTGCCGCCCGCCTGGCCGTGGGCTATACCCTGCCGGAAATCCTCAACGATATCACCGGCAAGACACCGGCCTGCTTTGAGCCCAGCATTGATTACGTGGTCACCAAGGTGCCGCGCTTCGCCTTTGAAAAGTTTCCCGATGCCCCGCCGGTGCTCACCACCTCCATGCGCTCTGTCGGTGAGGTGATGGCCATGGGCCGCTGCTTTGAGGAGTCCCTGCAAAAGGCGTTGCGGGGCCTGGAGATTGGCCGCGCCGGCTGGGGTTGCGACGGATCCCAGACCCCCATGGACCCGGACGCCATGGCCGTTCAACTGCGCACCCCCACACCGGAGCGGATCTTTCAACTACGCCAGGCCATGGAGCAGGGCTTTGATCAGGGCCGGCTTCAGGAATTGACCGGGATTGACCCCTGGTTCCTGGCCAAGCTGGGCCGGCTGCTGCAACTGGAGTGTCAACACCTGCGGGGGCGGGGGCTGCAGGAGTTGGATGCTCCCACCCTGCTGCTGCTCAAGCAGCACGGCTATAGCGACCGCCAGATTGCCTGGGCCACCGGCTCCCAGGAGTTGGCGGTGCGCCGCTGGCGGCAAAAGCTGGGGGTGGACGTGGTGTTCAAGACCGTGGACACCTGCGCGGCGGAGTTTGCCTCCACAACGCCCTACCACTACAGCACCTACGAAGCCGCCGGCGCCTGGCTCCAGGAGGACGGCGCCATGACACACCAGCCGACCGCAACGGAGGTGCGGCAGGATACCCGGCGAAAGGTGTTGATCCTGGGGGGTGGTCCCAACCGCATCGGGCAGGGCATTGAATTCGACTATTGCTGCTGCCATGCTTCCTTCTCCCTGCGGGAGCAGGGCTGGGTCACGGTGATGCACAACAGCAACCCGGAGACCGTCTCCACAGATTACGACACCAGTGATCGGCTCTACTTCGAGCCCCTCACCCTGGAGGACGTGCTCAACGTGATCGAGGCGGAGCAACCCGCCGGGGTCATCGTCCAATTTGGCGGCCAGACCCCCCTGAAGCTGGCCATGCCGTTGCTGCAGTGGTTGAAGACCCCCGAGGGACGCCGCACCGGCACCACCATCTGGGGCACGTCGCCGGAGTCCATCGATGCCGCCGAGGATCGGGAAGGCTTTGAGCAGCTCTTGCGCAAGCTGGCCATCCGCCAGCCCAACAACGGCCTAGCCCGCAGTGGGGGGGAAGCCCTGGCAGTGGCGGAGCGGATTGGCTACCCGGTGGTGGTGCGGCCCAGTTACGTGTTAGGGGGGCGGGCCATGGAACTGGTGCACAACCGCTCTGAGTTGAGCCACTACATCCAGCACGCCGTGCAGGTGGAGCCGGATCACCCCGTCCTCATTGACCAATACCTGGATAACGCCATCGAAGTGGACGTGGATGCCTTGGCGGACGCCCAGGGTCGTAGCGTCATTGCCGGCATCCTGGAGCACATTGAACCCGCCGGGATCCATTCGGGAGATTCCGCCTGTTGCCTACCCAGCATTAACCTCAGTGGGGCGGCCCTGCACACCATCCGCCAATGGACCCACACCCTGGCCCGATCCCTGGGGGTGGTGGGGCTCATGAACGTGCAGTTTGCCGTGCAGGGGGATCAGGTGTCCATCCTGGAGGCCAATCCCCGCGCCTCCCGCACCGTCCCCTTTGTGGCCAAGGCCTGTGGCCATCCCCTGGCCAAACTGGCCGCCCGGCTCATGGCCGGCGAAACCCTGGATCAGGTGGGCTTGACGGAAGAACCCCGTGTTCCCATGCAAACCGTCAAGGAAGCGGTGCTGCCCTTCAAGCGCTTCCCCGGCAGCGACAGCCTGCTGGGACCGGAGATGCGCTCCACCGGGGAGTCTATGGGCAGTGCCACCGGCTTTGCCATGGCCTATGCCAAGGCGGAGTTGGGAGCCGGGGAGGAACTGCCCCGCCAGGGGACGGTGTTCCTCTCCACCCATGACCGGGACAAACCAGGTCTGGTGCCCATTGCCCGGCGGCTGGCGGAGCTGGGCCTTGAGTTAGTGGCCACCCGAGGCACTGCCGCCCACTTGCGGGATGCCGGCCTGGCGGTGACCACGGTGTTGAAGGTGCATGAGGGGCGACCCAACATTGAAGACCAGATTCGCTCCGGCGCCATCCAGCTCATCATCAATACCCCCATCGGCCGCCAGGCTGCCCACGATGATCGCTATCTACGCCGCGCCGCCATTGACTATGCCGTGCCCGCAGTCACCACCCTGGCCGCTGCCCAGGCGGTGAGTGAGGCCATCGCCGCCCTGCAACAGGGGGACCTGAGCATTGCCGCCCTGCAGGATCTTCACGGTCAAGGTTGAGCGGTCCCCTGGCGGGGTGAGCCGTGATAGCGACGGCGCCATTTACCCACCGTTATGTTGCTGACACCCAGTCGCTTGG
>NZ_FITM01000042.1 GCF_900047545.1 Candidatus Synechococcus spongiarum | reverse complement strand
GGCCTTATGACCCCAAAGTGGTTGTTTTGACACCCTGTGAAGTTCTCAGGCTCAAAGTAGGCTCAATCTGACTCCCGCGCTGCTGTAAAAACCCAATTTCCCAAACTTTCCCTAACAGATATTTGGTATTTGGTCGTGTACAATGCGAATTCTGGATGAGGGGACCAGGAACAGTCGCCATTTCCCCACCTGAACACGATTACCAGTCCCTGTCAAACCTTCCCGCAACTAGCTTTTCACGGCGAGAGGGCATCCTCCCTCCCAGGCCCGTCAGGGGCCGGCCCAGCAATTTGCTGCCGCGGGACTTGCAGTGGGGTGCAGCAGAGTTGATCCCAGCACTTCTCTCGAACCAGGTCATCCAAGGCGTCCAGGCTGTCCCGGTAATGATGAAGCGCTTGCCCCAGTGCTTGCCTGTGGTGGGGGAGCCGCGGCAACTTGCCGGCAGAATTGGGCAAACACCAGGCCGGGATCCACGGCCTGGGTCACGGGCCGACCCACCACCAGCCATGTGGCGCCCGCGGCCATGGCCTCCATTGGCGTCATGGTTCGGGCTTGGTCGTCCCCTTGGACGGGGTGGAGGCGGATGCCGGGGGTGACCAGGGCCATGGCAGGCTGGTGGCGGTGGAGCTGTGCGGCATCCCGAGGGGCGCAGACGCAGCCACGGAGACCGGCCTGGGCAGCCAGTTGGGCCAAGTGCTCCACATGAGCTGGGAGGGGGTTCGCAATAGCCAGTTGCTGGCGGAAGGGCTGGGGTCGCCAACTGGTGAGGACCGTGACCCCCAGGAGCAAAGGTGAAGGCAGACCAACAGCCGTGGTGGCCTCATCGGCGGCTTGCTGGGCCATGGCCATGGCCTCCATGCCGGCGCTGGCATGAACTGTGAGCAGGCCGGCTCCAAGCACCGCAGCACGGCGGCAGGCTCCGGCCATGGTGGCGGGAATGTCGTGAAACTTGAGGTCCAGAAACACCCGGAGACCACGGTTGCGCAGTTGGGTCACAATTCCGGGGCCGGTGCTGATGAAGAGTTCCAGGCCCACCTTCACCCAGCACAAACCGGGGATCCTCTCCGCCAGCGTCAGGGCCTCCTCTCCGTCACACCCGTCCAACGCCAGGATGAGCCGCTCCTGGGGGGAGGCGGGCAAGAGGGCCTGAAGATCAACAGCATTGCCCATACTGCCCGTCAGCCCACCAGACGGCAAAAGGTCTTTTTCCCCAGTTGGAGCACCTTCCCCTCCAGTTCGTCTTTGCTCAAAGCTCTTTGGGGATCCGTGAGCTTTTGCCCATCAAGACGCAAAGCGCCCCCCTGGATGCGGCGGCGGGCTTCGCTGGTGCTGTTGACCCCTGCCCTGGTCTTGAAGAAGACCCCGTGCAGCAGTTGATAGGCCGGAATGGGGGTTGCCCAGTCCCAGATCGCCTCCAGGCGCGCTTCGGGAACCTGGGCCTCGGCGGCGCTGGCTTGGGGCGTCATCACCAAGGTGGCAGCCGAGGCCTGCGCCGCCTGTGCCGCCTCCCGGCCATGGAGAGATGCCGTCACCTCCAGGGCCATGGCCTTTTGCCGCTGGCGGGGATCCTTGGGCATGGTTGCTGGATCCACGTCCGTGAGCAGGGTGATGTAGTCGTCCACCACAGCATCCGCCACCTTCTCCAGCTTGGAATAGGTGGTGAGGGGATCCTCCTGAAGGCCGATGGTGTTGCCCAGGCTCTTGCTCATCTTTTGCACCCCATCAGTGCCCGTGAGAATGGGCAGCAGCAGCCCGAATTGCGGCGGCTGGCCAAAACGACGCTGCAGATCCCGGCCCATGGCCACGTTGAACTTCTGGTCTGTCCCCCCCAGCTCCACGTCCGCCTTGACCATCACGGAGTCGTAGCCCTGCAGGAGGGGGTAGAGAAACTCGTGGAGGGCAATGGCAGCACCCCGCCCATAGCGATTGGCAAAGTCCTCCTTGGCCAGCATTTGCCCCACGGTTGCGGTGCCCAGTAACCCGATCACTTGGGTGAGATCCAGCTTGGTCAGCCATGTGCTGTTGCGGTGAATTTCCAGCCGTCCCGGCGTGACAAAATCCAGAATCGGACCCAACTGCTCCAGGTAGGTGCGGGCGTTTTCCTCCACCTCCTGGGCGCTGAGTTGCGGTCGGGTCGCTGATTTGCCGGTGGGATCCCCGATCCGGGCGGTGCAATCCCCGATAATCACCACGGCCGTGTGGCCAGCGTCCTGAAAGGCCCGCAGCTTGCGATAGAGGATGGTGTGTCCCAGGTGAATGGAATTGGCGGTGGGATCAATGCCCAGTTTCACCCGCAGGGGGCGATGGGCCTGCTGGGCGGCAGCCAGCCGGGCCGACAAGGTTGGGTGGCGGTGATCGGCAGCATGGGGGAACAGGTCCGCCAGGCCCCGTTCCAACCAACCGGGAAGTGTCATCCAGTGCGGTGCGGTCAGGCTGGATGGTAAATTGCTGCCTCAACCGCTGGCTTGGCGGTGCATCTGCTCCAGGGTGCGTTTTGCCTGGTCGAACATTTGATCCGGGGTGATGCCCATCTGGCCAAGCTGGGTCCTGAGTTGTTCCACCGTCATGCGGGCCTGGAAGTCATCGGAGAGTTCAAAGCGCTTCATGAAGATCCGATAACGCTCCATGAGCGCCTCCATCTGGGCAATGAAAAGCTTTTTGCCTTCCCGGTCGAACTTGCCGTAGTCACTGCCAAGGTGCATGAGCTGCTGGTAGTCCTCAAAGAGGCGCTTTGACTCCTGCTGAACAATTTCCGACTCAAAGAAGCTCATGGCCTGGCTGTGTGAAGAAACCCTGATACCTTCAATTGTCACCACGAACCGCTGCCTTTGGGCTTGCCGTGGTTGGCGTGTTTGCCACACTTGGGCTTCCTTGAAGACGGGCTGTTGACGGCAAAGGGGCACTGGCTTGATCCCCTGGCCCGTCGCCTCCTCCAGGCTACGGGGCATTTGCCACGGCATCCGGTGGCCGCAACGGCGACCGGGCCGGATGACCATGACGAGGCTGTGGAGTTGGAATTGCTGTCGTTAAAACTTCACCAAAATCCATGGTTGCCCTTGCCGGATGAGGCCAGCGTGCAACGTGCTGCCCGGCTGGGGGTCCAACTGGACGTGAATCGGGCCACCGCGGCCCAATGGCAACGGCTGCCCGGGATGCGTTGGCAGTGGATTGAGCGGCTGCTGCAACTCCAACGCCAGGGCGCCCACCTCCATGACTCGGCAGAATTGGGACAACAACTGGGGGTGTCTCCCACCTTGCTGCGGCTCTGGCAGCCTATTTTGGTGTTCCGTTCCCATGGGAACCCTCCACGCCTGCCCCTGTTGATTGACGTCAATGGGGCCAGTGGACATCAATTGTGCAGTTTGCCTGGCCTGGATGGGGATCAGGTGGTTCTGCTGCTGCGGGAGCGCCAGCGGGGCCGGTTTCTCAGTTTGGCTGATTTGCAAAGCCGTTTGCGACTGCCGGATCCGATGATGGCGGCCTTGGCGGGGCGGCTCCACTGTGGCCGTGGCCCAGTCCCACCGGACCTTCCCAGGCGGGCGTTCAGACTGAACCGGCCCAGTCCTCCCTCCTCTGCCGAGACGTGACCCAGTCCAACCTGTTCCCCACAGGAGACGACAGCCGCCTGGTTGATGGCCACCTGCACCTGCGCCGGGACCAACTCCGACACTGGCAAGCTGGCGTGGCCAGCCACCAGCAGGCTGCCCGCCTTGGGGGAAGCGGCCATCAGGGGCAGTTGTTTGCCACTATCCAGGATTCCCTGCTGCCCTGTGGCATTGATCCCTTCTCGCTACTGCCCCAGCCGCTGAGTTTTTGGCGATGGCCGGAGCCCCCCAACCATGGGGCTGCCCATTATTTCGTCATTGACGACGCTTCCCACCTGCCCCATCCCCTGTTGTTGTACGTGGGTGAAACCGGCCAGGCGGCACGGCGCTGGAAGGGCAGCCACGACTGCAAGGCCTACCTGGCCAGCTACCTACAAACGCTGCAGATGGTGGACCTCACTGCAGCCATCTCGGTGCGGTTCTGGTGTGACGCCCCGTCACAACGGACAGCACGCCGAGCCCAGGAGACCCGGCTGATCCATTACTGGCAGCCCCCGTTCAATCGGGAGATGCAAGGTCGCTGGCGAACCCCGTTCACGGCACTGGCGGATTGAGGCGGGGCTGTTCATCCCACTTTGCTAAGGTAAATGACTCAACCTTTTCAAGCGAAACGTCATGGTGGAGTTGCATCTCATTGCTGCGGATGCTCCCCTGCCGGAGGAGGCCGCCCTGGCGGTGGGGCTGTTCAGTGATAAGTTGGATGCTGGCGTGACAGAGCTGAACACACGCCTTGGGCTCTCTCTGGCCAACCTGGTCAGTCAACGGAAATTCAAAGCCAATGCCGGGGAGGCCCTGGTCTTCCAGCTCCTCAGTGGGGCCCCTCAAACCGTGCTGCTGCTGGGATTGGGGGAACGCTCTGGTCACACTCTGCAAGGCTTGCAAAAAGCTGCGGTTCGGGCGGCACGGGCTGCCCAGGATCAATCTGTCAAGACCTTGGTGCTGGACCTGCCCCTGGCGGGGCTGGGACCGACTGCGGCACTGCAGACGCAGGCCATGGCGGTGCGGTTGGCGATGTTTAAGGATTTGCGCTTCAAGGGAAAGGCCAGGAACGGGGACAAGGGCAGTGACAGGAAAGACACCACCACCCTGAATGATGTGCGGATCGTCTGTCCAGGTGCCCAAGCCGTGGCGCTGGCGCGGGCTGAGGCCATCTGTTCTGGGGTGGAGTTAGCCAGGGAGCTGGTTGCGGCACCACCCAACGTGGTGACCCCCCTGTCCTTGGCCACAACCGCTCAACAGTTGGCGGAGGACCATGGCTTGGGGTTGAAGATCCTGGAGCGGGCGGACTGTGAACGTCTGGGGATGGGCTCCTATTTGGGCGTGGCCCAGGCCTCCGGGTTTCCCCCCAAGTTTCTGCACCTCACCTACCGCTCGCAAGAGCCGGTCAAGCGGTGTCTGGTGTTGGTGGGGAAGGGGCTCACCTTTGATTCGGGAGGGTACAACTTGAAAGTGGGCGCCTCCCAGATTGAAATGATGAAATACGACATGGGGGGCTGTGGAGCAGTACTGGGTGCGGCCCGCGCCATTGGTCAACTCAAGCCCAAAGGGGTTGAGGTGCATTTCATTAGTGCAACCTGTGAAAATATGGTCAGTGGCGACGGCCTTCGCCCCGGCGACATTATCACGGCAAGCAACGGCATCACCATTGAGGTGAACAACACGGACGCAGAGGGACGTCTAACGCTGGCGGATGCCTTGATCTATGCCTGTAACCTGAAACCGGACGCAGTGGTGGATCTGGCAACGCTGACCGGTGCTTGCCTGATTTCCTTGGGGGATGAGCTGGCCGGCTTGTGGAGCCCGGACGATGAGCTGGCGGCGGACCTGCTGGAGGCTGCCCAGCGCTCTGGTGAAGGCCTCTGGCGGATGCCGCTGCCGGCTTCTTATCTGGAGCGCATGAAGAGTCCCTTTGCCGATCTGAAAAATACCGGCCCCCGTTTCGCTGGCGCCATCACTGCTGCCCTGTTCCTGAAGGAATTTGTGAGCCAGGGTGTTGCCTGGGCCCACATGGATATTGCCGGCACAGTCTGGTCTGATAAGGGCCATGGGGACAATCCTGCCGGCGCCACCGGCTACGGGGTGCGCACGCTGGTGGAATGGGTCTCAGCCCATGCCGCTGACTGAAGCCGGAGTGCGGGCATCCCCCTAGAAGCAGCCGTCCACGGCAATGGTGTAGCGGAGTCCTGATGCCCGGGGTCGGGAGTTGGAACCCACTTTCACGTTCACCTCTGTCACCAGCTTGCCCCGTGGGGGATAAAAAGGCCCCAGGCGACGGTATTCGCCCGGATCCAGCAGGAGCTTGTCTCCAAAGATCTG
>NZ_FITM01000017.1 GCF_900047545.1 Candidatus Synechococcus spongiarum | reverse complement strand
CGAGGACGTCAAACCATCCCCGTGCTGCTGGCGCACCCCCTACAGCAATGGTCATAGGAGAGGACTCTGGCAGAGCGTTGTATACGGCATTGAGCGTAACAATCCCGACCTGAAACTGCGCTTGATTGTCACGAGTTCAAATTTCAGCCCATGGCGAGGTCCCATTCCCCATGGGGAATGGGGCTGACAGGCGACCTTGACTTCTGCCAAACTGTCCGAGGGAGCAGCGCACCTGGCTCCACGCCCCCAACACGCCATGACCATCCAGGCCACCAGCCACTCCAATCAGCAAATCCTTCAGGCCATCCAGGGATCCCGCCGTAACTCCAACGTTGCGATTGCCTTGATCACCAGCCTTGGGAGCATCGGCTTTCTTCTGGCCAGTGCGTCTAGCTATTGGCACCTGGACCTCTTGCCCGCTAGCCACCCTTCCCAGCTTCTCTTCGTGCCCCAGGGTCTGGTGATGGGTCTCTACGGCATTGCCGGCAGTCTCCTGACCGTGTATTTCTGGGTCGGCATTGTTCTGGACGTGGGGGCTGGCGAGAACTGCTTTAACCAGGACAGTGGGCGCCTGACGGTGCGCCGTCGGGGCTTCCGCCAGTGGATCCAGGTGGATCTCCCCCTCGACGACATTCAGGCGGTGAAGGTGGACATTCGCGAGGGCTTGAATCCGCGGCGGCGTCTTGCCCTCAAGCTGCGGGGTCGCCGTGATCTCCCCCTCACCGGCGTGGGGCAACCCATGGCATTGGCTGAGTTGGAAGCCAGCGGTGCCCGCCTGGCCAGCTTCCTCAACGTCCCCCTGCAAGGCCTGAGCTAATCCATCCCCACATGACCAAAACACCCATGCGGAAACCTGTCAAACGATTGGGCAGTGCTCTGTTGCTGGCCGCTGTTCCCCTACTGTTCCTCATGAGCCCCGCACAGCCAGGCCATGCACAAACGCAAGACACCATGACCGAACCCCATGGCTGTCCCAACAGCGCCGTGTCCTGCCTGGACGGCAAAGCCACCATCACCATCTCCACCAGCAAGGGGGATTTCACCGTGGAGGTGGACGGCACAGCCGCTCCCCTCACCGGCGGTAACTTCGTGGATCTGGTGAAGCGTGGTATCTACGACGGCACCATCTTCCACCGGGTGATTCCCGACTTTGTCGCCCAAGGGGGTGATCCCGCCAGCGCCGATCCCAAAACGCCGCCCAGCCGCTTTGGCACGGGAGGCTTCATGGATCCCGGCACAGGACAGGAGCGCCGGATTCCCCTGGAGATTGCCCTGACCAATGAGGAACAGCCCCGTTACGGCCAAGTGCTCACCGAACCGGGCCTGCGGGATCGGCTCAAGCTGCGCCATGAACAGGGGGCCATTGCCATGGCCCGTTCCCAACTGCCCAATTCCGCCAGCGCCCAGTTCTATGTGGCCCTAGAGGACCTGCCCCATTTGGATGGCAGCTACGCCGTATTTGGCCGGGTGGCTGCTGGCATGGACGTGGTGAGCCGGCTGGAAAACGGTGACCGGCTGGTGCGGGCGGTAGTTGTGGGGCGGTCTTAGGAGGAGAGGCGGCCACGACCATGGGCAAGGATGGGGAGGACCAAGCGGGCGCAATGGGGGAGGTCATGGCTCGCCAAGTGGTTACAATTCTGCGCCGCGCCGGGAAAGCCGTGGAGACCGTCGTGCCTGATCTGGAGCGGGTAATTTGCCTGGGAGTAACAGGGTTGAGCCGCTCTGGGAAAACTGTGTTGATTACCTCACATCAACTGCCACGGGAAGAGACGCCCTCTTCTGTGGCAGAGACCGTAGAACCAGGTAAGCGAGAAAACGGTGACTCAGGGGAGGCTTTACGGGTTCCCATGCCCGAAGGGGAGACTCCGCAGTCCATGTCAAGTCCAGAGGACAAACCACAGCCATCAGGGTTAGAGCAGGCCCTTTCAGTTGCCACGTCCTTGCCATGGTCCACCTGGTTTTTGGGCTACTGGCAGCCACGATCCTGTTTCTGTGTGGAGTCTCCCTGTGGGACACCCTGAACGGTTTGTGGGAGCGCTCTGCCGTTGTTGGCATTGCAGGCCTTCCAGGAGTGGCAAGCCCTGGAAAGAATCAATACACTGGAGGAGATCCGTCAACAAACGGAACGCTGCCTGACGCCATCCGATGATGTGGGTGGCCTGAACGCGGCGAGAAAGGCGGTCAAGGGGCTGATTGCCATCTATATCGAGCCAGGACGATACCTGCAGGGGAAGCCAACGGCTGGCTGAGAAGCAGGGGGAGTTCTTTGCCGCCAGTACCCTGGTTATTCTGGCGGAAACCGGGGTATTGCAGAAACTGGATGACCGTGCAGACAAGGTGATCAGAGACGCCGCACTGCGGATCGTAATGGAAACAGCTTTTGTGCCCTGGCCATTAGCTGATGTTCTGCTGGTGTTTCTCAGCAGTATGCAAATGTTCCGCCGCATTGCACAGATCTATGGCAGCAGGCCCGGTGTTGTGGCCAGTTGGACCTTGACGGAAGGTATTTGCCCAACTGGTGGTTGCCGGAGCTCTGTCTGAAAGTGGGCTGTTGATCGACGCAGCGGTGAGGTCATCGCTTGCTTCACTTGGCCCGTCCCATCGGCGAGGGGGTCACCAATGCCACCCTGCTGGCCCGCTCCGGGGTGACTGCGGTGGAGTTGTGCCGTCCCCTGCCGTTCCATGCTCGTCAATACCCCTCCGCTTCTGTTATTCACCTTATCAAGGAAGCCCTGGGAACCTTGGGGAAGGACGGTCGTGACTGACACTTGAATTGTTGTGGGACATTGTCTGGTGGGAACCATGGGTTGTGAGCAGCGCCATATGGATGGGCAGTCGCGCTAGTCCTGGGAGAACTTGCGCCCTTTTTCAAGTTGCCAAAACCCTTGCGTCCCTGTGGAAACCTGGTCCTCTTCTTGATCATAAATTATGTTTCAGTTTTGACGATTTTGAAATTGCGTTTCTGAATCTTATCTGCAAATTCCTTGAAGCCTTGTTTGATTACTTCAAGTGAAGGCAGTGTATCTCCAGATACTATAATCCATTTGACAAGAAAGCTGATATACTAAGGGAAACACTGGAGAGCCTGCTTCTTTTTGGGTAAGAGGTTAGAATGGGCAGGGGTTGCAGGTT
>NZ_FITM01000058.1 GCF_900047545.1 Candidatus Synechococcus spongiarum | reverse complement strand
CCCCCCGCAAAGACCATTCCCAAAACGGGGATTCCCGTGGCGGGAGCAGTCTTCAACTGCAGGGTACGGGCTCGACCCGGCTGCCACTGGATCCAGCCCTTCTTTTGGAGATAGCGCAAACGACTTTGGATGGGCGCCGGTGAGCGAAGGCCCATGGCTTCCATCATCTGGCGGATGGACGGGGCATGGCCATGGTCGTTCAGAAATTCAACGATCCAATCGTAAAGCTCTTGCTGGGCAGCGGTGAGGGGTGCGGGCTGCATCAACCATTCGGGCAGTCAATACAGATGTGCCAGATTTTCACCCATTTGTCCAGCCTGCCCCTGGATTCGTGACGGAATTGTTCGTGATCCATGATCTCAGGCGAGATCCAGCAACAGGGCGAGCAGGGCCTGCTGGCCGTAGAGGCGATTCTCAGCTTGCAAAAAGACTCGACTTTCCGGCCCTTCCAGCACCTCGTTGCTGATTTCCTCCCCCCGGTGAGCAGGTAAGCAGTGGAGCACAACAACATCCCGCGCTGCGTGAGCCAGCAGGTCCGCATTCAGGCAATACCCGGCAAAATCACGGCGGCGCTGCCGGGCTGCTGCTTCCTGACCCATGGATGACCACACGTCGGTATAGACAGCCTGAGCGCCGCGGCAGGCTTCTACGGGGTCGTGGAGCACGGTCACGGTGCATCGCCCCTGGCCCAGTTGCCGAGCCCGCTGCACCACGGCGGGATCCGGTCCATACTGCCGGGGGGTTGCGACCCGCAGATGAACACCCAGCAGGGCAGCAGCCAGCAGAAGGGAGTGGGCCACGTTGTTGCCGTCGCCGATGTATGCCATGGTCAGGCCATCCAGATCGGAGAAGCACTCCTGCAGGGTGAGGAAGTCCGCAATCACCTGGCAAGGGTGCTCCACGTCACTGAGGGCGTTGATCACGGGAACGGTGCTGGCCCGGGCATAGGCCTCAAGATCAGCCTGGGCAAAGGTGCGAATGGCCAGGGCGTCCACATAGCGGCTGAGGACCCGAGCTGTGTCGGCAATGGGCTCGCCGCGGCTCACCTGGGTGCTGCCGGGTGGTAAATCCAGGGTTTGCCCCCCCAGACGAGCCATGGCCACCGCAAAACTGACCCGGCTGCGGGTGGAAGGCTTGGAAAACAAAAGCCCCAGCACCTTGACGGTGCCGGGGGTGGGCAACCGGACCTCTCCCCGCTTCATGGCTCCTGCCAACCGGAGCAGCTTGAGCCACTCCTGGCGACTGCAAGCCTCAACCCCAAGGAAGTGGCCACCAGGGAAGGTCATAGCAGGGGCTTCCAAAGAGCCCTTATACCTGAACGGGCTCAGGGGCTTGGCACTGATTCAGAAGAGTTTGCAGTTCTTCTCCCTCAATCACCTCTTTTTCCAAGATCTTCTGAGAAATCACTTCCAGGGACTCCCGGTTGGACTCCAGAATGGCCAGAGCATGATTGTGGGCATTGTCCACCAACTGGCGCACCTCTCGATCAATAGATTCGGCCGTGGCATCACTGACGGCGCGGCGCGGGTTGTTGGTCTGGCCAAGGAAGCGGTTACCGGTCTGCCGGTCATAGGCCAGTGGACCCAACACACTGCTCATGCCATAGGTGCTCACCATCTGCTCAGCGATGTCTGTGGCACGTTGCAGATCATTGGCTGCGCCCGTGGTGACCTTGCCAAAGACAATCTCCTCGGCAGAGCGTCCCCCCAGCAGTGTGGTGATCTGACCCTGAAGATCTTCCTTGGAATTGAGGAAGCGATCCTCCACGGGCAATTGCAAGGTGTAGCCCAGGGCAGACATGCCGCGGGGCACAATGGAAATTTTAGCCACTTTGCTGCCGCCGGGAATCAGATGGCCCACGATGGCATGGCCCACCTCATGGTAGGCAACGATGCGCTTTTCATCGTCGGCGAGGACGCGGCTGCGCTTCTCCAGGCCAGCCACAACCCTTTCAATGGCCTCCTGTAGATCCGCCTGGGTCACCGTCTTGCGATCAGCGCGTGCTGCCAGCAGGGCGGCTTCATTCACCAGATTGGCCAGATCCGCACCGGCAAAACCACTGGTGGCGGCGGCAATGGTCTCCAGATTCACGCTGGGATCCAGCTTCACCTTGTTGCCGTAGATCTCCAAAATGGTGCGGCGACCACTCAGATCAGGGCGATCCACCAACACTTGCCGGTCAAAGCGCCCCGGCCTCAGCAGGGCGGCATCAAGGGTTTCCGGCTGGTTGGTGGCGGCCAGCACAATCACGGGCTTATCGGAGGCGTTAAAGCCGTCCATCTCCGTGAGCAACTGGTTGAGGGTTTGCTCCCGCTCGTCATTGCCGCCCACCACGCCCATGGACCCGGAGCGGCTTTTGCCAATGGCGTCCAGTTCGTCGATAAAGATGATGCAAGGGGCTTTTTTCTTGGCTTGCTCAAACAGGTCCCGCACCCGCGCTGCGCCGGCTCCCACAAACAACTCCACAAACTCCGAGCCGGAAATGATAAAGAACGGAACGTTGGCTTCTCCGGCAACGGCCTTGGAGAGAAGGGTTTTCCCGGTTCCGGGAGGTCCAACCAACAGCACACCGCGAGGAATTTTTGCCCCCAAAACAGCATAGCGCTGTGGTTTTTTCAAAAAGTCGACAATTTCCGTCAGCTCTTGCTTGGCCTCGTCCACACCGGCCACGTCTGCAAAGGTGACCCGTGATTGCTCATCGGGAACATAGATCTTGGCCTTGGAGCGGGTGAAGCTGAGGGCCCCCTGGCCACCACCACCCATTTGACGTCGTGCGAAGAACTGGAGCACCAGAATAAAGATCAGTGGCGGCACCACCCAGCTCAGGATGGTATTGAACACACTGGGACGCTTGGGCGGCGCCGCGGCAAACTCCACACCGTGTCGCTCCAACCGCTGGGGTAGGTCCATGTCGAAGATGGGCGTGGTGGCCAGCAGGGGAGGCTCCCCATCCACCGGCTGCTTGAGTTCGTAGCGGATTTGGTCCTGGGTGATGTAGGCCCTGGCCACCCGTTCATCGTTCACCTGGTCAATGAAGAGGGAATAGGGAACGCGGGGCACCTGCATGGCAGGGCGGGGCAAAAAACTGCCCAATAACAACAACACACCAATCCCAACTAAAATAAGGTTGACCCATCCAAAACGTCGTCGGGGTTCGTTGTTGTCTTGGCGCTGAAGCGACACGAGGGCTGAGCGAGTCGCTTCACGCTAAGCCGCAGAGTCAGCTCCAGTGGAACGGTTTCCCGAATGATACAGAGCCATGAAGCCATCAGGCGGTCGCTGTGGGGCTGTCCAGATGGAAGCGCCAGATCAGGTCACCACCACAGCGCTCCAGACGGGGTTTGCTCAGCGGCAGGCTCTGGGCCATGGTGGTGATTTGGAGGTCCCCCAGTGGCGTTGAGGCCGCCAGCCCCCCCAGCAGCTTGGGCGCCTGCACAGCGGCCACCTCCTGAACACACCCCTCCCGCACGGCTGCAGCCGCCAAGGTGGGGCCGCACTCCCACAACACCTTGTTGCACCCCCGCTTTGCCAAATGCTCCAGCACCGTCCTTGGGGAGCAGGGCTCCACAGCCACACACTCCACCCCTTGTTGTGCCAGTTGGGTCACGGCAACGGGATTGGCGTCAGGACCGTAAAACACCATGGTTCTGGCCAGTGTTTGATTCCATAGCCGAGCCTGGTGGGGAAGCTGCAGGCGACGGCTCAGCACCACCCGCACGGGCTCGGGTTGCCGTTGACCACGGCTGGTGAGGAGGGGGTCGTCCGAGCGCACCGTGCCGGCCCCCACCAGCACCGCGTCACACTGGGACCGCAGTTGGTGAACCCACTGGCGCGCCGGTACGCCACTGATCCACTGGCTGTCCCCTGTTGTGGTGGCAATGCGCCCATCCACGCTGGCGGCCCACTTGAGCACACCCCAAGGACGCCCATGGCCCACCCGGTACAGAAAAGCCTGGTTGAGGGCGCGGGCACGGGCTTCTCCCACCCCCTGCACCACCGTCAGCCCCGCTTGCCGCAGGCATGCAAGACCACCACCGGCAACCCGGGGGTCAGGATCCGCCATGGCCACCACCACGCGCCGGCAGCCGGCTGCAAGAACGGCCTCGGTGCAGGGGGGGGTGCGGCCGTGATGGCAGCAGGGCTCCAGAGTGACATACAGTGTGCCCCCCCGTGCCCTCGCCCCCGCTTGTTGCAGGGCCAACACCTCTCCATGGGGTTGCCCCGCCGCCCTGTGAAACCCTTCCCCCACCAACTGCCCATGGGCATCCAGCACCACGGCGCCCACCATAGGGTTGGGGCTGGTGGTCCACCGTCCCAATGCGGCGAGCGCCAACGCCCGCTCCATCCAGAATTCATCCATGGGGTCCATCAGTCCTTCGGCATGGGGAAGGGTTGCCACCGGGTGTGGGCCGCCCAGATGGCCCAGACGGCCATGGGCCGCAGGTAGTGACACGCCCGAAAGTGACCATCAACCGTGATCGCTTCCGGCGTGCGGAATTGCAGGCCATGGCCATAGATCTGTTCAATCGCCCTGCCGCTGATGGCCATGGCGGTCTTCTGGTCCCCCAAAAGGCAGCAGTAGGCGGCCAGAGCAAAATTGATGCCGGTCCAGATCTCCTGGGGGTGAGTTCCCTGGGGATCCACGGGGCTGCTGTCTTCCCTGAGGCCGTTGACAACCCCGTGTTTTCCCCGATGAAACCCGGTGAAGCACACCCTGCAGACAGTGGCCAGGGTGGTGCGGGCCCGCTCTTCGCTCACCACGGACGGGAGGCCCAGCAGGCGGGCATAGAAGTCGCCACAGAGTTGGTCCGCCATCACCACCGACCCTTCTGTATGGGTATCAAAGGCGTAGTGTTGCCCTCTCCACAACAGGCGGTCATAGGCGCTGCGGGCCTGCTGTAACCAGGCGCCAAAATCCCGTTGGCTGGCGGTGGTGTCCAGGCCCAGGCGAAGAGACAACTGTTGGGCGCTGGCCAAGGCCGCCTCCAGGGCCGCAATCCACAGCCCACCGCAATAGGCGCTGGCGCCCTTCATAGGCCAGTCATCAAAGGTTTGATCAGGGGCACCGCCATGGTCGGGAAGACCGTCCCCGTCCTGGTCAAACGTCTTCAAGTAGCGGAGGCAACTGTCCACCGCCGGCCAGCAATCCGCCAGGAAGCGCAGATCCTGGCCCCCCCAGCGGAAGGTGCGCCACACCTGGAGCACAAAGTCACTGGGCAGGTCTTTCCAGAGATTGCAGTCCTGGTAGGCAGTGTAGTTGGTGGCCGTGAAGGGATGTTCATTGGGTGCCCCCAGGTCGTGGGGCGTGGCCTGGAACCGTTTACGGGGTGCATGGACAGGCTCTTGTCCTTTGGTCATGTGCCAGCCGATGAGCCGAGGCCGTAAGTCCTCACTGGGGATCGCCCGGGCGAAGTCACGGAGCACGGCCTTATCCAACTCCGGCCACAACTGGACCAGGGCAAGGGAGCCATAGAGCCGCACGTCTAGGCTTTCATACCAGGAATAATCCGGACATTCCAGGACACCGAAGTGTCCCATCGGTCGATCAGCGGTAGCAGCGGTCCAGAGGCTGCCGCCGCTGGCCAGATCACCCAGTTCGTTGAACAGGGCCATCCGCACCGCCTCAGACAGCTCCTCCTGCTCCAGGACAGGTTGCTGCCAGCGGTGGATGGCCTGGCGCCACCGGGGCCAGTCCTGTATTGCCTCAGCGGCAATGGCTGTGGCATGGCTACCGGAGCGCCCAAAAAAGTCCGTATAGCGCCGGTGGCTGGTGATGCCCTGGGCAAACTCCGTCACTGGCAGGTCCCAACTGATCACCAGGGGCAACGTCAGCGTCGCCCCCGGCTGCAATTCAAAGCCCATGGCCATGGCAACCGCTGAGGGATCATCCACGCCACTGCGGCGGGTATCCATGGTTTGGGGGATGGACCCGTCCCGGGAAAACGGGGTCCAGATTTCTGCACCGTCACCACCGGGATTCCAGCGTCCACAGCGCTGCAACTCCACCCCCGGCGGCAACTGCCCCACCGCCAGGCACCACTGGCCCTCCCCCTCCGCCACGGGCTGGCTACGGGGACCCTGCAGCAGCAGTCCTTGCACCTGCTCCTCGTCCACAAACGAGCAATGCTGTCCCTCGGTGCGGCCAATGGCCGGCACGTAGGCGTACACCGGGCTCCCGTCCTCCCGATAGACCACCTCCGGACTGGTGCGGGTGTT
>NZ_FITM01000083.1 GCF_900047545.1 Candidatus Synechococcus spongiarum | reverse complement strand
ACGAGCCCAGCCAGGACCACCCTCCCTCGCGTCCCCTTATTCAAGACTCGGGTTATTGAAGAACTCGATGATCTCCCGATCTTGCAGGCTCTGGGCCTGCCCGGCACAGCGGGGACGCAGTGGTCGTCCAGCCGCCACGTCCCGCAGACACTCCTGCAGGGCAACCACCTCCCCCTCCAAAGCGTCAATGCGGTCCATGAGGTTGCGGATGACCCGGGCCTCCGCATCCGGAAGCTGGGAGTGGGCCAGGGGATCCACCCGCACTCCGGAGCGGTGAATCACCCGGCCCGGTACACCCACCACCGTGCAGTGGCGGGGCACGTCTTTGACCACAACCGAGCCGGCGCCCACGCGGGTGTCGGCGCCAATGGTGATGGCCCCCAGCACCTTCGCGCCAGCGCCCACAACCACGTTGCGATCCAGGGTGGGATGGCGTTTGCCGGTTTCCTTGCCTGTCCCCCCCAGGGTCACCCCCTGATAGAGGGTGCAGCCCTCACCAATCTCCGTGGTCTCGCCAATCACCACACCCATCCCGTGGTCAATGAACACCCCGCCGGCAATACGGGCGCCAGGGTGAATCTCCACACCCGTCAGCAGGCGCCCGAGATGGGAGATGAGGCGAGGTAGCAGCGGCAGCCCCAGGTGCCAGAGCTTATGGCTGAAGCGATGCAGCACCAAAGCATGGAAGCCCGGGTAGCAGGTTAGGGACTCCAGCCAGTTCCGGGCTGCCGGGTCCCGCTCCCGAATCATCCGGAAGTCAGCCAAAAGCGTGCGCATGACCATGGGGTGGATTCAGCATCCATCCTGACAGTCGCTGGTCCCGGCCTGTGCAGAGGGGCTGAACTCAGGCAGCAAGTCTGCCCAGACCCATCTTTCTGCTCAGCATGTCCACGGTCCCCGGGCGCAGGTAATGGTCAACACAGTGGAGATTGGGGACCCGCAGCATCTGGGAACGGTGCTGACGAATGGTGGCCTCCACCACGGGATGGCTGGGTTGATCGCACAGGACCGTGCCCGAGGCTCTGCAAAGACTCAGCAGTTGCTTCCTCCCGGCATGGGGGGGGGTATCCAGTTCCACCACAGCGGTCATCACCAGCAACTGTTGACCGCGCTGGGCCTGGAGAATCAATTCTGCTGCGCGGAGGATCCCGGAACTGATGCTCACAAAGCCTACGCAGGTGTCGGTCCGGAGTTGGGCGATCAGGTTGAGTTCATCATCAAAGGAGTTGAGATCCAGTGCCAGGCAACGCATTTGATGGGCCCTGGCCACCTCCTCTGCCGGCTTGAGGAAATAGCGGCTGGTCACCACTGTGGCCTTCTTGCCGTCCCGGCTCAGGGCCGCCAAGTGCCGGCCCAGGCATTCCAGGGGAACCGCCGCCACAGGAATCGGCAACGTGGTCAACTCCCTGGCCATAAGGTGGGCAGCCCCCAGATCCTCCTGCGGCGTACTCACCAGCACTTGGACACCACAACTGATGCGCCAGTTGATGTCCGTGGTGAGCTGGTGCAAAGCTTCTTGCAGAGTGAGGCCGCCACAGAGCAGGGTGTTAATGTAATGCTCCACCTCCTGGCTTTGGCCAGGGTGTGGGCCGGCAACACCGCGCTGGCCGCCTTGCCGTTTGGAATTGGTCTGTTTTGAATTGGTGGGAGTTTGACTGCGCACGTACACCCCGGAGCCGGCTACCGCCTCGACGATGCCATGGGCCTCCAGTTGCCGATAGACCTTGCTGACCGTGTTGCGATGCAGGTTGGTCTGCATGGCCAACTGCCGTGTGCTGGGGAGGCGATGTCCAGGAAGATAGAACCGGGATGCAATGGCAAAGGACAGTTGAGTGTACAGTTGCAAAGAGGCCGACACAGCGATATCGGGTTGCACGTGGAAGCGCACGTGGACAGTTGGCAACTGTCACAAGCCTACGGCATGGTCCCATCCCCAGCCACAACGGCTGGACTGGAGTTCGCCGGACGACGAGATCGGGACCGGGGGTGCTCCCCGTTGGACGAGGCCGGGCCGCTCTTGACGGTTGGATTGCTGCTGCCTGGCCGGGTGGGCTTGTTGGACTTTACAAGCGGTGTACGGCGCGGTGTCAGGAACATGATCATGTTGCGCCCTTCCCGTTTGGGCGTCTGCTGGACTTCTGCCTGCTCCTCCAAATCACCAGCCAGGCGGAACAGCAGCTTTTCCGCTAGGCTGACGTGCTGGATCTCCCGACCGCGGAAGATGACCGTACATTTCACCTTGTCACCGGCCTTGAGGAACCGGCTGGCCTGCCTGATGCGCACGTCGTAGTCGTGCTGGTCAATCTTGTAGCGCATTTTCACCTCCTTCACCTCGGTCTGGTGGGACTTTTTCTTGGCTTCCTTGGCCTTTTTCTCCTGCTCGAACTTGAACTTGCCGTAGTCCATCACCCGGCAGACGGGTGGATTGGCCTTTTCACTCACCAGCACTAAGTCCAACTCCCGCTCCTGGGAAACCTGTAACGCCTCGTCCCGGCTGATGACGCCAAGCTGGGTTCCGTCCGCATCAACAACCCGCAGGGTGGGATAGGTGATCCGCTCATTGATGTTGGGGAGCTCGCGGACCGGGAGACGGCGATCAAAGCGGGGACGGGGGGCCAAATTTGCGGTGGCGGGTGAAGTGAGGGCCGACGAGAAGCCCTGAATCGAAATTTACCCTAAGCCGAGGCGGGTGGGCCGTCGGTCGGTTTTCTCACCAAATCCACAATGTTTTGTCGCAGATCTTGGTTGAGGATGTGCCAGTGCTGTAGCTGGGGGCTGGTGAGCCAGTGGGCCTGATGTTGCCCACGAAACCAGGTGAGCTGCCGCTTGGCATACCGGCGGGTGCGACGGTTGATGGCAGCCACGGCCTGCTGACGGTCCATGCGCCCCTTCAGCAGTTGACAAGCCTCCCGGTAGCCCATGGTCTGCAGGAGCGGCAACTCCGGCCCGAAGCGCTCCATGAGTTGTTGCGTTTCTTCCAGCAGGCCGCCGGTCACCATGGCTGCGGTACGCCGGTGAATGCGCTGGTGGAGATCCTCCGGGGCCAGGCCAATTTCCAGGACGGGATAGGTGGGAGGACGGCGGCGTTGTTGGAGGGAATGGGCACAGCCGGTACCGTAGATCACTTCCAGCGCCCGTTGGGTCCGTACTGTGTCGTTGGGGTGAATGCGGTGGGCGGCCACGGGATCGGCACAGCGCAGCAACCCGTGGCAGTGGAGCTGCCCCAAGGCGGTGAGTTGGCGCCGCAGGGCCGGTTGGGGCGGCAGCGCCGGGGGGCACAGTCCCTGGATAACGGCCGCTAGGTAGAGCCCGCTGCCTCCCACCAGCAGCGGGGTGATCCCGCGCCGGTGAAACCGAAGAATGCATTGCCGGGCCAGGGCCTGGAACTCCTGGACCGTCATGGGTTGGTCGGGATCTCGCAGATCCAGCAGGCAATGGGGCGCCAGGCGCTGCTGCGCCGGGGTGGCCTTGGCGGTCCCCACGTCCATCCCCCGGTACACTTGGCGGGAGTCCCCGTTGAGGATGGGGAGGTCAAGGCGGCAGGCCATGTCCAGGGCCAGGGCAGACTTGCCGCTGGCCGTGGGGCCAAGGATCACGATGAGGCCTGGTTGCCAGTGACCCATGGGGACACTCCGATCTTGTCTTGAAATATCGTCGTCGAGTCTGGGAAGTCCGATGGTAGGATAGGACCAGAGTTGACCCCGGCAGCACTTTTGCACCACTTACAGTGTTTTTGCAGGCCGTCCCGGTCCAGCCAAAATCAAGGGCCTCGGCAACCATGGTGAGCCAGGGACCAACGGTGGAGACCAACAAAGTTCAGGCGGACTACGGCGCAGCGCAGATCCAGGTCCTGGAAGGGCTGGAGCCTGTGCGCAAGCGCCCGGGCATGTACATCGGCAGCACCGGTCCCCGGGGTCTTCACCATCTGGTCTATGAAGTGGTGGACAATGCCGTGGACGAAGCCCTGGCTGGGCATTGCACCGAGATCCAGGTGCATCTCCATGGGGACGGCTCTGCCGAAGTGAGGGACAACGGCCGCGGCATTCCCACCGATCTTCATCCCCGCACCGGAAAGTCTGCGCTGGAGACCGTGCTGACCGTTCTCCATGCCGGCGGGAAGTTTGGCGGTGGCGGCTACAAGGTGTCCGGGGGGCTCCACGGGGTGGGGGTGTCTGTGGTGAATGCCTTGAGCGCCTGGGTGGAGGTGGTTGTCTACCGACAAGACCAAGAGCACCGCCAGCGCTTCGAGAAGGGCGTCGCCCAGGGGCCTCTGCAGAGCCGTGTCCTTGGCAAGGACGATCCCCACTGGGGCCGGCGCGGGACAACGGTGCGGTTTTGTCCGGACAGGGACATCTTTACCGGAGGCATCGGCTTTGATTTCCCCACCTTGGCGGTACGGTTGCGGGAGCTGGCCTATCTCAACGGCGGCGTCAACATCCTGTTTTCCGACGGTCGCCCGGAGGCTCTGGATGAAGCGGGTAACCCTCACCGGGAAACCTACTTTTACGAGGGTGGCATCAAGGAATACGTGGCTTACATGACCCAGGACAAAGATCCCCTCCACAGGGACATTATTTTCGTGCAGGGGGAGAAAGACGGCGTTCAGGTGGAAGCAGCTTTACAGTGGTGTGCCGATGCCTATTCGGATAGTATGCTTGGTTTTGCTAATAACATTCGCACCGTGGATGGTGGTACCCATTTGGAAGGCTTCAAGGCCGTACTCACCCGCACGCTCAACACCCTGGCCAGGAAGCGCAACAAGCGCAAGGAAGCGGATTCGAATTTATCTGGCGAGAACATCCGTGAGGGGTTGACGGCTGTGCTCTCCGTCAAAGTGCCGGAGCCTGAGTTTGAGGGACAGACAAAAACCAAGCTGGGCAACATGGAAGTGCGCGGCGTGGTGGACTCCGTTGTGGGGGAATCCCTGACAGAGTTTCTGGAATTCAATGTTCAAGCGGTGGATCTTATTTTAGAGAAGGCCATTCAGGCCTTTAATGCAGCGGAA
>NZ_FITM01000014.1 GCF_900047545.1 Candidatus Synechococcus spongiarum | reverse complement strand
CGCAACCTGAGCAATTGGGCCAGGCCAAGCCAGCCCAGGAGCCCGCCAACGGGGTTGTAGTTGGGGAGAGCAGCAGGATTGTAGTTGGCACCCATGAGCCAGACAGGGATGGAAGGCTCCAGGCTCAGAAGTCCTGATTGCAGTGCAAACCACCCTGCCACCAGCCCACCGTGCAGGCCCACGGCGCCGGCCAGCAGGTTGCCGTCCCTGCTGCACTGCCCGGCCAGAACCAGGCCCAGCACAAACATCCCCGGCAACAGCCCCAGGGGGATGGCCCATCCCTGATCAAAGCGGGTGTGCAACACGCTAAACACCGCAGCCTGGGCAGCAACAGCCGGGATCCAGTTGAGTCGTAACTGCAGCTCTCCCCAAAGCCACCCACGAAACACCAGCTCTTCCGCAAAGCCAACCCCCATCAAGGCCACGGCGTTGACGACTTGGCCAAGGGTGAGCCCATCACCCACACGGGCTTGCCCCAGCACCAGGAGCGCCAGGCTCAAACCCAACAGCACCAGGGCAGCCTCCAAAAGGCCCCGGACCAGGGCGCGGATGGACCTCTTGAAGGGCGCATTGAGACCCAGGCAGCGCCAAGGGCGGGCAATCCCCCAGACGCGACGCAGGCGCAGGGGAAGGCAGACGAGAAACAACACAAAGGCCCCCAGGCTGACCAGCAGCTTCACAGCACCAGGGTCCATTCCCAGCCATAACAGGGGACGGGTGAACAACCAGGCCAGAGCCAGCAGCAGCGGCACAAACAGCAAGGTGCCCAGCCAACGGGGACCCGGCTTCGCCTCCCGCCTCACGTTTCTGGTTCAATCGTACTGGTGAGTCCCTTGCTCTTGAGCTGCTCGCTGTAAAACTCGGCAGGCTCCTGGTCGCAGACGATCACCAGACCGACGCCCGTATTGTGGGCCGCCAACATCACGGCCACGGCATCCTGCTCACTAAGCTGGGGAACCACCTCCTGCAGGGTTGCCACCACGTAGTCCCTGGTGTTCACAGGATCGTTGTGAAGGAGGACGCGATACAGGGGTTGCCGCTTGCGTGTGCGTTGCTCTTGGGGCACAAGGACAGTTGTGCCACCTTGTCTTGAAACCATGTCGCGGAGCATGATTAATGTCGAGTCTCTAAACAGGATCTCCCCGATTAATTTACCTGACCGGCTGGTTGACGGCATTTCACTGCAGCTTGCATCGGGCAAGACGGGTCATGGCAGCCTCCACCTGGCCACGGCTGTTAAAGGCTGAAAGCCGCAGGTAACCCTCCCCGGCGGCGCCAAAACCGGCCCCGGGTGTGCCCACAACATGGGCCTGGTGGAGCAGTTGGTCAAAAAACTGCCAGGAATTCATGGAAGCCGGGGTCTTGACCCACACATAGGGAGCATGTTGACCGCCGTACACCGCCAGACCCAGGCGCTGGAGCTGCTGTCGGATGATGGCGGCGTTGTCCATGTAAAAGGTCACCAGCCTGGCCACCTGGGCCTGGCCGGCGGCGGAATAGACGGCCTCGGCGCCCCGTTGCACCACGTAGCTCACACCGTTGAACTTGGTGCTCTGGCGACGGCTCCAAAGTTGCCAGAGGGACACGGCATCTCCGTTCCTGGTGTGGCCGCTCAGGGTCTTGGGAATCACGGTAAAGGCGCAGCGTGTTCCCGTGAAGCCGGCCTTCTTGGAGAAGGAGCGGAACTCGATGGCGCAGTCTCGGGCCTCCTCCACTTCAAAAATGGAGTGGGGCAACTCCGAATCCTGGATAAAGGCTTCGTAAGCCGCATCAAATAGAATCAGGGCGTCATGGCTGCGGGCATAGTCAACCCAACGCTGCAACTCGGCACGGGTGGCCACCGCCCCGGTGGGATTGTTGGGGAAGCACAGATAGATCAGATCCGCCGGCGTTGCCGGCAAGGGGGCGCGAAAGTCGTTGTCCGCAGTGAGGGGCAGGTACTGCAAGCCGCCGTAGCAACCCTGATCATTTGCGGGACCCGTATGACCGGCCATCACGTTGGAGTCCACGTAGACGGGGTAGACCGGGTCGGTGACGGCAATGCGGTTGTCGTCCCCGAGGATGTCCAAAATGTTGCTGGTGTCGCACTTGGAGCCATCGGAGATGAAGATCTCGTCTGCTTCAATGGCGCAGCCCCGCTGTTGGTAGTCATGCTGGGCGATGGCCTGCCGCAGCCAGTGGTAGCCCTGCTCGGGACCGTAGCCATGAAACCCCGTTCTCGTCCCCATGGCTTCAACGGCTGTTGCCATGGCATCTGTGCAGGCGGCGGGCAACGGCTCGGTGACGTCCCCAATGCCCAGCCGGATGAGATCGGCCTCGGGGTGCTGGGCAGCAAAGGCCTTGATGCGGCGCTGAATCTCCGGGAATAAATATCCGGCCCGCAACGTTTGATAGTAGCTGTTGACGCGCACCATGGCAGCACCGGGGACAGAGACCCCATCCTATGGATAGGGGGTGGCTCTCACCCCGCGCTGTTTATCGATTCCAAGCCCATGCCCCCTGCCGCAGCGACCGCCCCCGTCCCCTTCCGCAAACTGGTTGATCGCGGCATCAGCAAACCGGGACGCTACCTGGGCCAGGAGCGGGGCGCCCTGCATCAGCCTTGGGAACAGGCGTCATTGCGCTGGTGTCTCACCTATCCGGAGCTCTACGAAGTGGGGGCCAGCAATCTGGGGCACGTCATCCTCTACGGCATCCTCAATCGCCTGCCGGGGCAGCTCTGTGACCGGGCTTATCTGCCTGCGGCAGATCTTGCCGCCCGGCTGCGGCAGCAGGGGGTCCCCCTGTTTGCAGTGGAAAGTCGTCGGCCCCTGAAGGCGTTTGACGTTCTTGGCTTCAGCCTCAGCTATGAGCTGGGGGCCACCAACATCCTGGAAATGCTGGATCTGAGTGGCTTGCCCCTGTGGGCCCGGCAACGGGCGGACGTGCCCCTGGACCATCCCCAGGCCCAGCCCCTCGTCTTTGCGGGTGGTCAAACCGCCACCTCCAATCCCGAGCCCTATGCCGCTTTTTTCGACTTCATGGCCCTGGGGGACGGGGAGGAGTTGTTGCCGGAGATAGGCCTGGTGGTGCAGGAAGGCAAGGCCGCAGGCCTGAGCCGATCAGCCCTGTTGCGGGATCTTGCCCAGGTGCCGGGGGTGTACGTCCCCAGCCTGTATCAGCGCAACAACGACGGGCGGGTTGTGCCCCGGT
>NZ_FITM01000153.1 GCF_900047545.1 Candidatus Synechococcus spongiarum | reverse complement strand
CTGGATATGATGTCCATCGAAGATGTGCTGGATATCCTGGCGGTTCCCCTTCTTGGGGTGGTCCAGGAGGACGAGCAGGTGATCATTTCCTCCAATCTGGGAGAGCCTCTGGCCTTGGGAAAATACAAATCCCCTGCTGGCGTTGCCTACGGCAATATCGCCCGTCGCATCCGGGGAGAGGAGGTCCCAATCCCTGATATCAACAAACCAGCGGGCTTTATAGACCGTCTTGGTGATTTCCTTTCCACAAAAATTATTTGAGGTGCCACCATGACCATTAGTGAATTGCTGAGCCGTCTCTTTGGCAAGACGAACACCAGCGCCAACTCCGCCTGCAGTCGTCTGCGCATGGTGCTGGCCCATGACCGCAGTGACTTGAGCCCCGCGATGCTGGATCAAATGCGCCTGGAAATAATGGAAGTGGTGTCCAAGTATTTGGAGCTCGACCATACGGGCAGCGAACTGACCCTGGAAACCGAGGAGCGCTCCACGGCCCTTGTGGCCAACTTGCCCATCCGGCGCGTCAGAAAGCTGGGGCGCTGATCAGGTCTCCTGGTGGTCGAGCAGGTAGGCGGCAAGCAGGGCATCCAGGCAGCAGGCCAGGGCCACAAATCCGCTCACCAGTCGCCAGAACAGGTTGGACAACAACAAGCAAAGGGCAAGGCCCGTCAGCGCCAAGCTGACGTCAACGAGGATGGCGCGGCTCAGCCATTGCTTGGGAATCCTGGTCAACATAACGCTTCAGGCAGATTGAAAAGGGTTTTGGGGCATCAGGGTGGCCAGGTTGCGGCTGGCCTGGTCCAGGGTTTGGCGCTCGTGGGCAGACAGCATCCAGCCTAGGGCTTGCTCCATAACGTGTACATGACGCTGGTGGCGCAGGCCGGGGATGGGAACGGTTCCATGGGCGCGGCACCAGTTGACGGCCACGCCGGCTGGTGTGGAGCCGTGATCCGCCGCCATCTCCCCCATCAAGGTAAGCAAAGGCTCCAGGCGGGGCAACAGACGGGCAAAGAGCAGGCCCCGGAATCCGGATGGACTGTGCTTGACGGTGTACTGGCCGGCCAACAGACCCAGGGCCAGGGGAGAATAGGCAATCAACCGGATGCCCAGTTCTTGACAAACTTCCAGCACGCCACCCGGTTGGCGCGGCTGCTGGGACAGCAGGGAGAACTGCACCTGCACACTGCGCAGTGGCACACCGGCATCCGCCATCCAACCCGCCACACGGCGCAGCCGCCGAGGACCCAGGTTGGAGAGTCCCACGGCCTTGGCGCCCCCAAGCCGCACCTGATCCACCAGTCCCTGCAGCAAGGGGGTCTCCTGCCATGGCGCATAACGGGCCGTGCTCCAGTGGAGTTGCACCAGGTCAATGGGGCGCCCCAGCCGTTGACGGGAAGCTGCCGCAGCCTTGCAAAAGCCGTGACGCCCCAGGCGCCAGGGGTAGGGCGCCAGCTTGGTGGCCACGGTCACCCGTTGGCGCTGTCCCGGTGGCAAGCGGGACAGACCTTGGCCCAGCAGGCTTTCGCTGCGCCCCTGAAGCTTGCCGGTGCCATAGGAATCGGCGGTGTCGAAGAAGGTGAGCCCGGCCTTGATGCACGCCTGAAACGTGTGGAGCAGCAGGGGGTCATCCCGCTGGGGAACGTAGTTCCAGAGCAGGCGGTTGCCCCAGGACCAGGTGCCCACCCCGATGGGCGCCACGGCCAGTGTGCCCCACCTCTGATCTTCACCGCCCATCCCGGATTCGTCCCCACGGATTAGCGCAGCCAATCTAGCCGGGGCCTAAACAGGTGACGGCCATGGGCAGGCCTGCCGCGTCTGTTGCCGGGAAGATGGGCAGTGTTTGGCGTTGCCCGTCCATGGCCACGGCAAGGCAGGCAAGGGCATCCACCAGGTCATGGTGTTGGAGGTGACGGCGGTGGCTGCGCACCAAAGCTTGATCCACCAACCCGGTGGGATCCCAACCCCAATGCTGGCAAAGGAGCCGGAGGCGCTGGTGCTGGCCTGAATCCCGGTGTTTGCTGACGGGTGCGGGCCACTCGGGTTGATGCCGTTGCTGCAGTTGCAAAAACGTCAACTCCGGGTGGCATTCCAGCAACTGCCGGGGGCGCTGTGGCTGTGCCTGAAGCCAGTCATCCAACTCCCGAATCCGCTCCAGGAGATGCCAGCTTTGGATGGAGAGGCCCGGACCACCCCCGGAGCGTTGGGCTGCCGTCGCCAGACCATGGTCTGACAAGGATAGGCAGCAGCGCCCCGGTGGGGAAAACACACTGCTGCTGCGCCCTGCGGGCGCCAGCAGGCGGCGCACCCTATCGTCACAGCAGCGGGGCTGCCCATGGCTGGTGAGGCCAATGGGCATATCGACACAGCCCATGTGCTGATCACCCATCTCCAGGGACTTCAGGCCGGGCAGCAGGGACAGGACAAGGCGCCGGGCTGCCAAGCGCGCCAGAACCCAGCCCCCACGGCAACCGTCCAGGCCCAACCTCACCGCTGTGGGGGACCCTTGGAGACCGATGGGCCACCTGATGGCTGCCAGGGGCTGACCCAATGGCAGATTAGGGGGCGGACCACTGCACTTCACCTGTTAGGATCTCCTTCGCTTTGGCTGGCGGGCGTCGCCAAGTGGTTAAGGCAGCGGCTTGTGGCGCCGCCATTCGGGGGTTCGAATCCCCTCGCTCGCCCTTCACAACCCGTCTGGTGCCTGGAGTTGGGCCATGAGCCCTGCCCCCCCAAAGCGCACAGGGTCATCACAGAACAGACCCGTCTCCTGGCGGGTGGCGGCGATGGCGGCCCGGGCCTCCTCCGGCTGGAGTCGGGCCGTATTCAGGGCAACGGCCCGCAGCCGACAGGGGGGAGACAGGGCAGGGCAGGCCACGGCAGCCACAGTCTCGTAAAGCTTCACCACCTGGGATAGGGGGGGGATGGGGATGGGGGGACCGTCAGGGGCCAGGGAGAGCAGGTGTTGTTGTCGGGCCCGATGCACCAGCACCAGATCGGTGGGCTGGCTGCCCCGCAGGAGGGGCAGAGTAGCGGTGGAGCCGGGGTGGAGCAGGGAGCCCTGGCCTTCTACCAGAACCCAGTCGGCAGCCGCACCGGCCGCCAGCACCGCTGTCTCCACGGCGCCAGCTGCATAGTCCACCCGCACCGCGTCCAGGGCAATGCCGCCACCGCTGATGAGGATGCCCGCTTGACCGGTGGCCACAAAGTTTATGGCCAACCCCTGGTCAAGGCCAGCCCGGTGCATCTCCAAAGCGGCGCTCATCTTGCCCACGGCCATGTCGGTGCCCACAAACAGCACCCGCCGGGCAGGGCTGCGGGCAGCACGGGCAGCGCCGACCCGCAGCGTGTCGGGTTCACAGCGCAGGTCCCAAATCCAGCGGTTGGGTCGCAGCAATGCACGCAACTCGTGATCGTCGGCCATGGGTGTGTGGAGACCGTTGGCCAGGCTGAGGCCTGCAGCCAGGGCAGCCTCCACGTCCCGACGCACCACCTCCGGAATCCGGCCACCGGACGGGGCCAGGCCGATGGCGGCCACCGTGGGTCCCATGGGCAGGGCCTCCTCCAGGGTGGCCACCACCGGGACCGGGCGGGGAATCCCCGTGACTTCCACCAACTGGGCCCCGGCGTTGTCCGGGTCAATCACCGCCACGATGGGACCACGACGATAGCGCAGCATGGCAAGACCGGTCTTGCCAAGGAGACTTTGCAGGCCACCGTGCTGGAGAAGAACCAGGGGGGCGGAGGCACTCAGCATTGGAGAGGTTTGGCAAGTTGAATGCCCAGACCAGGGGCAGTGCCGGGTCGGATCACGTCCTGTATCCGCTCAAGGCCCAGAAAGGGGTCATGGCGCAGATTAAGATGGCTGTCCAGGTCCGGCCATTGCACCAGGGGGAGCAGTTGGGCCGCGGCGCCGTTGAGCAGGCTGGTGTCCCCGTAGCAGCCCAGCATCAACCGGAGGCCCAACTGTTGGGCCACGCGAGCCATGAGCAGGGTTTGGCCCAGGCCGCCGTGCTTGAGAAGCTTCAGGTTCACCCCGTCCACGTGGGGCGCGAGGCGGATCAGGTCCTGAAGGGTCCAGCAGCTTTCATCCACCACCAGGGGGATGGGGCAGTGGGGACGCAGGGCAGCATAGCCTTCATGGTCGTTGCTGGCGACAGGGAGAGGCTGCTCAAGCAGCACTGCCCCCTGATCTGCCAGCCATGGGGCCATGGCCATGGCCTGATTCAGATCCCAGCCCCCGTTGGCGTCAATTTGCACGTCCACGGGTCGGGGCCAGCTTTCCAGTTCCTGAACCGTGGCCTGCACCAACCGGCGGTCATGGTCCAAGCCCTGGGGGCTGCCGAGTTTAAGTTTGATGCGGCTGGGCTGCACTTGGTTGAACCATTGCCGCAGCCGTTGGCGCACCGCCACCACGGAGCCGAGACCAACGGTCACGCTGGTGGCCCCGCAGCGTTGCCGATCCAGGCCCCAGAGACGCCAAAGGGGGCGCCCCAAAGCTTTGCCCCACCAGTCCTGGAGTGCCAGGTCCACCCCACAGCGGGCTGGGGGGGACAGGGTCGCCAGCAGCGGCCCACACTGCTGCCACTGATCCGGAGCATAGGGCTCCAGTTGGGGCCAGAGCCGGGCCAGCTCCGCCGCCACAGCCTGCCTGGTGTAGTGGTGATGGCCTGTGTCCACATGGCCCGTCTCCCCGAGTCCGGTGATACCCCCGTGGCGGATTTCCACCAGCAACCTCTCCAGACAGTGGGTCTGGCCACGGCTGATGGTGAGAGGGACTACTCTCTCAATCTGGAAAGGACGGCAGCAACCTTGCATGGGAGACCAATTTGCAGGTGGACGCCGCTGATGCAGCAATTGGGGAAGACTATAAAAACGTGACCCGCCGCAACGCTCTGATGCCCCCCCTGGCTCCTGCTGCTGATCCCGCCGCCGCCCCAGGCCGCCGCTATGCCATCACCACCTTTGGCTGCCAGATGAACAAGGCGGATTCTGAGCGCATGGCCGGGATCCTGGAGGCCATGGGCTACCGCCATGAAGAGGACGAACTGGCCGCCGACCTGGTGATCTACAACACCTGCTCCATTCGGGACAACGCCGAGCAGAAGGTGTACAGCTATCTGGGCCGCCAAGCCCGGCGCAAGCGCCACAATCCACGGCTCACCCTGGTGGTGGCCGGCTGTGTGGCCCAGCAGGAGGGGGAAAGTCTGCTGCGGCGCGTGCCGGAGCTGGACCTGGTCATGGGACCACAACACGCCAACCGCCTGGGCAGCCTGCTGGAGCAGGTGGAGAGCGGTCACCAGGTGGTGGCCACCGGGGAGCACCAGATCCTGGAAGACGTCACCAGGCCCCGGCGGGAGAGCAGAGTCACGGCCTGGATCAACGTGATCTACGGCTGCAACGAGCGCTGCACCTACTGCGTGGTTCCCGCCACCCGCGGCCGTGAGCAGTCCCGCACACCGCAAGCCATTCGCAGCGAGATCGAGACCCTGGCCCGACAGGGGTACCGGGAGATCACCCTTCTGGGCCAGAACATTGATGCCTATGGCCGGGACCTGCCAGGCATCACCCCTTCGGGTCGGCGGCGCCATACCCTCACGGACCTGCTGCACTTTATCCATGACGTGGAGGGCATTGCGCGGATCCGCTTTGCCACCAGCCACCCCCGCTATTTCACCGAGCGGCTGATTGCCGCCTGTGCAGAACTGCCCAAGGTGTGCGAGCACTTCCATATTCCCTTCCAAAGCGGGGACGACCAAGTGCTGCGCCACATGGCCCGTGGCTACACAGTGGACCGCTATCGCCGCATCATCCGCACCATTCGCCGGCACATGCCGGAGGCTGCCATCAGCGCCGATGCCATTGTGGGCTTCCCCGGGGAAACGGAAGCCCAATTCCACAACACCATGGCCCTGGTGGAAGAGATCGGCTTTGACCAGCTCAACACCGCGGCCTATTCACCCCGTCCCCACACCCCGGCCGCGACCTGGACAGACCAGGTGCCGGAGCCGGTGAAGGTGGAGCGACTGCGGCGCCTCAATACTTGCGTAGAGCGTTGTGCCCGCCGTTGCAACCAACGCTATGCCCAGCAGGTGGTGGAGGTGTTGGTGGAGGGGCGCAACCCCAAGGATCCTGACCAGTTGATGGGCCGCACCCGCACCAATCGGCTGGTGTTTCTGCCGGCCGGGAGTCATGGGCCGGGGGATCTCGTGTCCGTCCGCATCGAGGCGGTGCGCCCCTTTTCCCTCAGCGGCTGTTCCCTGATAGGTTCCAGGACAGTGTGACCAACCTCCCTTTGCCCAATACCGCCCCACAGTCGACGACCACCAGGGTGGGTCTGGTGTTCGGGGGACGCTCCGGTGAGCACGACGTGTCCATTCGCTCGGCCCGGACCGTTGCCGACGCCCTCTCCAGGGGAGACAACCGTCAGCGCTACCAGGTGGTTCTCCACTACATCACCCGTGGCGGCCGCTGGCTTGTGGGGGACGGGGCAACGGCGGCACTCTCCGGCGCGATCCCGACAGGATCCGATCACCACCTGCCCAGGTTGCCCACCACAGCCCATCAGGTGGATGTGTGGTTTCCCGTGCTCCACGGACCCAACGGAGAAGACGGCACGGTGCAGGGGCTCTTCACCTTGCTGGATCAGCCCTTTGTGGGCACGGGGGTGCTGGGGGGCGCCGTGGGCATGAACAAACAAGCCATGAAGGCAGCCTTTGCCACAGCCGGCCTGCCCCAGGTGAGCTATGTCTGTGCCACTGCCAACAGGTTGGCGTACACCGATGAACTGGTCAACAACGTGGAACAACACCTGGGCTATCCCTGTTTCGTCAAACCGACCAGTCTGGGCTCCTCCTTGGGAATCAGCAAAGCCGGGGATCGCGGGGCGCTCCTGGCGGGACTCCAGGCTGCGGCCCGGCTTGACGACCACCTGATGGTTGAAGCAGCTGTTCCGGCGAGGGAACTGGAATGCGCCGTGCTGGGATACGGGCATCTGGATGCCTCTGTTGTTGGCGAAATCCTTTACGACGCCGAATGGTATGACTACACCAGCAAATATTCTGCGGGCCATAGCTCCCTGGTGATCCCCGCATCCGTACCTCAGGCCATCCATGACCGGGTCCAGCGGCTGGCGGTACAGGCCACCCAGGCGGTGGGTGCCTACGGCCTCAGCCGTGTGGATTTCTTCTACCAGGAGGATAGCCAGGCCCTCTACGTAAACGAGATCAACACCATGCCGGGCTTCACCAGCCAGAGCATGTATCCCCTGCTGTGGCAGGCCAGCGGCGTGTCCGTGGAGGAACTGGTGCATCGCCTGATCAGGCTGGCCCAGGAGTGCCATCAAGGCAGCCCCCCACACCGGACCACGAATCAGCCCATTCAGTCCACTGAATTGTCATGCTAGAAGGTTTGCTCTGGCTCCCCCTGCTGGTGATCTTCGTGGTCCTGACGGCCCTCGGCTGGCTGGAGCGACGGCGCCAGGCCTTATTCCATCGCTGGGCGGCAGGATCTGAACTGGCCAAGCTGGATGCCGCCGTGGCCATGCGCCTCCGGGATGGGCACATCAGTTGGGGACCTGTGGGGCCCAAAGGCGTCGAATTGGCCGAGGACATTGCTGTGAACCACCTGGAGATCTGCGAGTTGATGGCAGACCGCTCCGGGGATGTGCCCCTCACGGACGAGGCCTGTGGCCCCTGTCGTTTGCGCCTGGTTGCGGAGGGTCGCAGTCTGGACATTCCGTTCAGTGACGCGGTACGGGCCCGCCTGTGGGTGGATGAACTGATGTCTCGGGTGTGTTGTCAATTGTGAGGTCCGGACCCCGGGAGATCGGGCAGGGGCGGTGGCAGCTGATCCAGTTATGGCGCCTGCTGGTGTTCAGTGGCGCTGCGGTGGGGCTGGCCTGGGTGCTGCTGGAGAAGGGCTGGTGGGTCAAGACGCCTGGCCAAGTGGTGTTCCATGGCGCGTCGCCACAGGAGCACGGGACACTGGTGGCGGCCAGCCCACTCCAATTCCCCACCCCCCTGCTTACGGTGGATCCTTCATCCATGGAGCAGCAGCTGCGGCGTTTGGCCTGGCCAACTCTCCAGGTGCAGGTGCAACGGGCCTTGGCGCCACCGCAACTGGTGGTTCACCTGCAGAACACCACTGCCCAGGCCTGGGCCCGGCGTTCCTTTGCGGATCGGGTGGAGCGTGGCGTGCTGGACCACCGGTTCAATTGGACCAGAGTTGATGGGCGCCACCAGTTGGATCGTTTTCCCATGGTGCGGCACCACGTGCTGGTGCTGGTGGATTTCTGGACCCCGGACTTGCAGGACACGTTGGCTGAACTGTTCGCGGGTTTAGAGCACCTGCAGACGCCGGTGCAGACCATCCGGATCACGACAGACGGGCAACTGGTGCTGGGCACTTCCCAGGTCTTGGGGGAGGTACACCTGGGCGATCCGGATCATCTGGAGCGCAAACTTGCCGCCATGGACCACCTTTACGTCCATCTCCAAAGAAGTGGGCCGCCGTTCTCCTATGCCGACGTGGATCTGCGAAATCCTGACCAGCCCAACCTTGGTGTGTCACAGGGTTAAAGCAAGGACAAGCCCCACTCCACTGGGGCTGGAGGCCACTGACAGGTCCCATGGACCATGGGATGGACCGGCAGGCGTATTTACAATCTTAATCTTTTCTACGCCATTAGAGGCTTGACATTGGTGCATCACAATGTGGCTAGTGCTGCTAAGGTCAAACTGCCACTCCACTAAAGCCGCACAGATGTCATGAGCAGTGATAATGCCTACGGCCAGAACGGTCAGTCAGCCGCCAAGATCGTCCCTGCCCAAAATGCTCGCATCCGTGTTGTCGGGGTTGGCGGAGGCGGCAGCAACGCTGTCAATCGTATGATCGAAAGCGATTTGCAATGTGTGGACCACTGGGTTCTCAACACCGATGCTCAGGCTCTGCTCTGCTCACCGTCGGAGAACTGTCTTCAGCTTGGTCAGCGGCTCACCCAAGGTCTTGGTGCGGGAGGCAACCCGTCCACCGGCAAGAAGTCGGCCGAGGAGTCCCGATCAGAGATCCAGCAGATGATGGAGGGGGCCAACCTGGTGTTCATTGCGGCGGGCATGGGGGGTGGTACAGGAACCGGCGCCGCTCCCGTGGTGTCCGAGTTGGCCAGGGAGGCCGGGGCACTCACCGTGGCCATTGTCACCAAGCCGTTCAAGTTTGAGGGTCGCCGCCGGGCCGCGCAAGCGGAGCAGGGAATTCGGGAGTTGTCCACCCATGTAGACAGCCTGATTGTCATTCCCAACGACCAACTTCGTAACTCCAGCGTTTCCGGTGGGCGGTTGCAAGACGTCTTCAGTAGTGCGGACGATATCCTCTATCGTGGCGTCAAGGGCATCAGCGATATCATCACCCAACCGGGGCTGGTGAACGTGGACTTTGCCGACGTCCATTCCGTGATGAAGAACGCTGGCACGGCACTGCTGGGCATCGGCAAAAGCTCGGGTCGCTCCCGCGCCAAGGAGGCTTCCCTGGCAGCTATTAACAACGATTTACTGGAATGCAAGAAAATTCATGGGGCCAAGGGGTGCATCATCAACGTCACCGGGGGAAGAGACATGACTCTGGATGACCTGACGGAGGCCTCGGAAGTGATCACAGCCATGGTGGATCCAAGTGCCAACATCATCGTGGGTGCAATACAGGATGATTCCATTGAAGGAGAAACAACCGTTACCATTATTGCAACAGGTTTTAATCGTAACACAAATGATACAAAGGAACAAGAGACCCACGTTGCTGAATCCCGAAACAACCTTCTGGAGGAACAGGACTCCTTCACGCCGCTCCTTGACGAGAGGTCCGGGGCAAAAATTCCCTACTTCCTTGAGACGCGCCGTGGTCGCAACCACAATCTCAAGTCCTTGGATGGAGTTTCAGGGAATAGCAGTGGTCCGGACAGCGCACCCTGACTTCTCGGAAGGCAGTGGGGCTCGGCAAGCCAT
>NZ_FITM01000018.1 GCF_900047545.1 Candidatus Synechococcus spongiarum | reverse complement strand
ATAAGAGATCTTATCTTCTTCTTGGAAATCTAAACTCTATTGTTTTTGACTATTGCGCTCGTCAGAAGATAAATACAACCAGCTTTACTCTGTTTCTACTGGAACAACTCCCTATCGTGCCGCCAGAACGTTATGAGCGTGAATGTTTCGGATTGAAGACAGCGGCGGAGATCCTGCGAGCCGCCGTCCTGGAACTCACCTACACCGCCCATGATATGGCCCCCTTGGCTCGCAACATGGGCCATGTGAGTGAGGGTGGCGAAGTTCTGCCGCCTTTCCCGTGGGACGAGGCTCGCCGTTTGCACCTGCGGGCCAAGCTGGATGCGCTCTTTTTCCACCTCTATGGTGTCACCAGCCGAGATGATGTGCGCTATATTTACTCCACCTTCCCCATCGTGGAGCGGCAAGACCGGGATGCCTATGGCTGTTATCGCTCCCTTGAGCTCTGCCTGGCTTATATGAATGCCTTAGCAGCGGAGCAACCGGATGCGGTGGTTGAGGGGTGAGAGTTAAGGAGTGGGTGTCTCAGAGGCTGTTGAAAAAGTTGACAAAGCCACTTGCGACAGAGAACCGACCCAGGAATTGATGCGAGATCAGCGAGAGCAACGCAGCTCTCTATTGCCTTAAATACTAGTCTGAAAACGGAGTTTAGCCAATAACTTGCCTCCACAGGGTGACGCTGTTGACATCGACTTGTGATAGCCAAAGTCTGTACATTGACCGGGAAGTGAACGTTTTTGGGGGCTTTTCAATAAGCTGGTTCATCAGGGGCCACAGCACAGAGCTGCTGTAAATAAGGGGGGATGGCGACGTCTACTGCGGTGGTTTGTTGCACCTCAGGACTAGGGGATGTAGCGAAGATTGCCCGTACAGACAAGCCGAACACATTTAAGATGTAGATTGCGCTTTTACGGGAGGGTTGATTGAATTTCTGAATTAGAGAATTTGTGTCGATTGTATCTATAGAATCAGGCAGATGATGATTAAATATACTAACTAATTCCAAAAGCGCTCCTTCAAAAGCCTCGGGATCCAGAATTCTGAATAGTCTGGAGAAGGCATCATGACTGGGAACATCATGTTTTAACTTTAGGAAGGTGCGCAGAAAATCCCTATGGACCTTACTGAAGTTTTCCATACCCACACACGTTTCATGTCCACAAATTACTGCGACAACAGCCAAAGTGAGCATTTCGGCAAAGTCGTGCTTCGTGGCATTGCTCTTACGGGGGTCCTCCAGCTTTTGAAAAGTCTCAACGATCCGAGAAGCCATGGTGTCAGCTGATCAGCCTCATGGGATTGTGAGTGAGGTTAGCGGCTGTGTCAAGGACTAATCGCACGATACAAATTACACTCATCCTGCAGGGGCCAGTTGAACGGCTGCCGCCTTCAACTCTGGCTGCTGGGAGATGGGGCAGCCCAGGGCGTGCATCAGGTCGTTCACCTCACAGGCGTCGTCCTGGCTCCCTCCCCAGTGCATGGGCAGAAACACTGTGCCCGGGCGAATTTGATCCCGGATGGACACCCGCGCTGTGACTTGACCACGGCGAGAACGGATGCGGGCAACGGCCCCGTCCGCCAACCCGGCCACGGTAGCATCCACGGGATTCACTTCCAACAACGGCTCGGGGTGCAGGCGGCGAAGACGCTCCAGTTGGCCGGTGCGGGTCATGGTGTGCCAGTGGCCCAGATAGCGGCCGGTGGTGAGCACCAGAGGGAAGGTCCTGTCAGGGGGTTCCGCCAGCCCCCCCGGCTGATCCACCATGAAGCGGGCCCGACCCGTGGGGGTGGGGAAGGTGCCCTTCTCGTAGAGCCGGCCACTGCCACGGCCGGGGGTGGCGCCAGCCGGGAACGGCCATTGCTGCGGTCCTTCCCGGCGCAATAGGTCATGGCTCAGGCCGGAGGCGTCGCACACACGGCCAGCCGAGAGCGCTACAAACTCTCCATACACCTCTGCCGCGGACCCGTAGGAAAACTGCTCGACGAAACCCAACCGTCGTCCCAGTTCCGCGAACACCTGCCAATCCGCCCGTGCTTCCCCCGGCGCCGCCCGAAACTCCGGACAAAAGGTGACCCGCCGCTCGGAGTTGACCATCACCCCGTCTTTTTCGCTCCACTGGGCTGCGGGCAGCACCAAGTGGGCGTAGCGGCTGGTTTCCGTGTTGCTGTAGGCCTCGCTCACCACCACCAGGGGACAGCGGGCCATGGCCGCCTTCACCTTCTCCAGTTGCGGCATGCTCACCAGGGGATTGGTGGCGGCCACCCACCAGAGGTCCAGAGCGCCGGTCTCCATGGCTTCAATCTGCTGCCAGGCGTTGAGGCCGGGTTGTGCAGCGATGGGTCCCAGCTTCCATCGGGCTTCCAGGTCTGCCCGGTGCTGCGGGTTGCTCACCTGGCGGTAGCCGGGCAGCAGGTGGGCAAGACCACCCGCCTCACGGCCGCCCATGGCGTTGGGTTGCCCCGTCAGGGAGAAGGGTCCGGCACCTGGGCGACCCATCTGCCCCGTCAGCAGGTGGAGATTAATGAGCCCGGACACGGTGGCGGTCCCCTCCACCGACTGGTTCACCCCCATGGACCACAGGCTCAGGGCCGCCCGACTGCGGACCCAAAGGCGCGCCACCAGGCGCAGCTCACTGCTGCTGATGCCACAGATGGACGCAACCCGATTTGGTGTCCAGTCCTGCAGCAGCTTGGCGTAGGCAAAAAAACCGTCTGTACACCCTTCGATGAAGTCGAAGTCCAGGGCGGTTTGCCGCAAGAGCAGGTGGCCGATGCCGTGCAGCAGCACCAAGTCCGTGCCGGGTCGAATGGCCAAGTGTACGTCCGCGGCGCTGCTGGTGGCAGTTTGACGAGGGTCCACCACGATGATCTGAAGGTCCCTCTTGTGGCGCCGTTTGCGCCGCCGCTTGGCCAGCCGCTGGAACAGGACCGGGTGGCAGTCCGCCATGTTGGCGCCAATGAGAAAGGCCACATCGCACTGATCCAGGTCTTCGTAGCAGCAGGGAGGGCCGTCGGAGCCCAGGCTGCGGGTATAGCCGGCCACGGCCGAACTCATGCAGAGACGGCTGTTGGCGTCAAAGTTGTTGGTGCCCAGAGCCCCCTTCAGCAGCTTCTGGGCCACGTAGTAGTCCTCGCAGTGAAACTGCCCCGAGCCGTACATGGCCAGGGCTTGGGGACCCTTCCCGGCCAGGGTGCTGCGAATGCGTTCCACCAGGATGGTGAAAGCCCTGTCCCAACTGACGGGCTGCAAGGGCAGATCCAGGCGGGGGCGATAGAGGGGGCAGGTGAGGCGACCGTTGTCCAGGGTTTGCCCCACCGTGGCCCCTTTGATGCACACCTGGCCCAGGTTGGAGGGATGGTGGCGATCCCCCCGCACTCCCCACACCGGGGTCCCGTCCTGGCCGCGAAGGGTGGCGCGCCCCTTGGCGGCAGGGGGCAGCAACTCCAGGCCACAGCCCACACCGCAGTAGGGACATTGGGAGCGCAGAGGGGGGTCCATGGCGGCAACCTGGGCAAGGTGGGTGCTCATGAGATGGTCGCGAGCTCTCCCTCGTGGAGTTCAGCGAAGGAGCCCTTGGGTTCCCGCAGGAAGAACATGCAGAAGAAGCCGACGACCAGCCCGGCAATCCCCAGCACCTGGAAAAAGGTGCTGTTGGAGGCGGCAATCACGGCGGGGGAAGGGTCTGCTCCACCCCCCATCCAGCCGGGGAGCAGGGCAAAGACGGTGAGATAGGCGACGGCACCCACGTTGCCGTAGGCGCCCACCAGCCCGGCCACCTGGCCGGTGACACGGCGCTTCACCAGGGGAACCATGGCAAAGGTGGATCCCTCCCCGGCCTGCACGAAGAAGGAGCAGAACATGGTGAGCACCAGGGCCAGGAGAATGCCGGCCGTGCCGGTGAAGGTGCCTGGTTCAATGAGGCTCATGAGTAGGTAGCCCACCCCCAGACCAATGGTGAGAAAGGCCATGGTGTTTTTCCTGGATCCCATGCGGTCGGAGAGGAGACCGCCCCCCGGACGGGCTGCCAGATTCATGAAGGCATAGGAGGCGGCCAGGGTGCCGGCCAGGGCTTTGGGCAGGTCAAACGTGGTCTCGAAGAAGCTGGGCAGCATGGACACCACCGCCAGTTCGGAACCGAAATTGACGATATAGGTGAGTTCCAGGATGGCCACCTGTTTGAATTCATAGCGGTCCTCCTTGTTGTAGGCCTTCTTGCCAGTGACCAGTTGCCAGTTGGTGCGAAGAACCCCCCAGGATTGCATTCCATACCAGATCACAATGGCCAGCAGGGCCATGGGATAGGTGGCCTCCGTGAGGAACCCCACGGTTTTGAGACGCCAGGCCAAAACCGCCAGGATGCCTGCAAAGGGAACGTTCATGCCCATGAGGCCCCAGAAGTCCCGCATGGATGTCACTTCCAGGCCAGCGGTTTTGTGGGGTCGCTGATAGGTTTTGCCAGGGGGCGTATCCCGCACACTTAAGAAATAGAAGACCCCGTAGATGGCGGCGATAATGCCGGTGAGGGCAATGGCGCCGCGCCAGTTGAGCACCACGTCACCAATCTGGGCGCCACCGGCAAAGCTGAGCCAGCCCGCCACAATCACCAGGGTGAGGGCCGAGAACGCAGAACCGAAGTTGCCCCAGCCTCCGTAAATGCCTTCGGCCAAGCCGATCTCCTTGGGAGGAAACCATTCCGCCACCATGCGAATTCCGATCACGAAACCGGCCCCCACAATGGAGAGCAGCAGTCGGGCCACCACCAATTGGCCAAAGCTTTGGGCCGTGGCAAACATTAGGCAGGGGATTGCCGCAAACACCAGAATGGCGGAATAGGTGAGGCGCGGTCCGAACTTATCCAGCAACATGCCGATAATCACCCGTGCCGGCACAGTGAGGGCAACATTGCAGATGGCAATGGTGCGGATCTGTCCCAGTTCCAGACCCATATCCTCTCTCACGGTGGTGGCCAGGGGAGCCAAGTTAAACCACACCACAAAGGTGAGAAAGAACGCAAACCAGGTGAGGTGAAGCGTTCTGTACCTCCCCTGGAAAGACCAGAGTTCACCAAGCATAGAAGTTAGGGGTTAGTCAAACCCTGGCTTCAAGAAAAAAGCGACCAGGGGCCTAGCTCGGTGCACAGGGCTAACCGATTGGCATCATGCAACCAACCCACGGGATTCAAGAATGTGGCTGTTGTTACACGATCTTGAGGGAACAATGAATGATCCTCTGATTATCTGTGTAGCGCCCGTTGCGGATGCCTTCCTCGTTTTGCTCTGAGCGTCCCCTGGCGGCGATTCTCTGCGGTGGTCGGAGCCGGCGCATGGGGCGCGACAAGGCCCTGCTGCCCCACCCCCATGGAGGCAGCCTGTTGCAGCATGCCTGCGCCATGGCTCTGGCCACCGGCCTGGAGACCATCTGCCTGAGCCGTCCCCACCAGGGTCACCGCCAGCACCTGGCCACTGCCCCGGCGCTGCGGCAGGTGGCCGTCCTGGAGGAACAGCCCCCTTGGGAGGGTCCCCTGCTGGCCTTGGCCAAGCTGACGACCACCTGTCCCGACCGCCCCATGGTGCTGCTGGCCTGTGACCTTCCCCATCTCAGTGTACCCCTCCTCAAGGCCCTGGCTGCTCCCATGCCACCCCGTCATGCGCGTCTCACAACCGACGGTGCCCAACAGCAGCCACTGCTGGCCACCTATGGCGCCGACCTGGCGGTCACCCTCCACCAGGCCGTGGCGGCCGGGGTGCGCAGCTTTCGTCAATGGCTGCCCAGCTTGCAGGTGGAGTGGCTACGGGTTCCCTCCACAGCGCTGGTGAACCTGAATCATCCCCAGGACCTTGCCGCCACCCATGACCACAGCCATCCATGATCACCTGAAGCGAGCCTTGGGGGTGCTGCGGCTCTCCCTCACGGCCCGCTGCAACCTGGCCTGCCGCTACTGCCGCCCCGAGAACCAGGATCCCCGGACCCTGCTCACCCATCAGCAACGCCTCAAGCTCGTTGGCGTGGCGGCCCAACTGGGTTGCCGCCGCCTGCGGCTCACGGGTGGGGAACCCCTGCTGGCTCCAGGCCTGGTGCCCTTGATTCAAGCCGTGAAAGCCCTGGACCTGGTGGAAGAGGTGGCCATCACCAGCAACGGGGTGCTGTTGGATCGTCCCCAGGCCCACCGCTTGCGGCAGGCGGGCCTGGACCGCATCACCATCAGCCTGGATGGGGCGGATCCCCAGGCTGTGCGCCGCATGGGGGGTGGGAACAGTTTTGCACAAGTGGTGGCGGCTGTTGGCCATGCCCAGGCCGTCGGTCTTCCCGTCAAGATCAACATGGTGGTGATGGCCCACGGCAACGGGGACCAAGTGGTCCCCATGGCACGTCTCTGCCGGAAACTGGGGGTGGAATTGCGGCTGATTGAGTACATGGACGTGGGGAACCGCAACGGTTGGCAGCCTCAACAGGTGCTCACTGCTGCCGCCATGACCGCCCGGATTGCCCGCTGTTGGCCCCTGCAACCCGTGGGTCGCCAGCCTGGCGCCACGGCACGACGTTGGCGTTACGGGGATGGGGGAGGATTTGTCTCCACCATTGCTTCCATCAGCGAACCGTTCTGTGGGGATTGCAACCGGTTGCGGGTGACCGCTGACGGGGTGGCCTACACCTGCCTCTTTGCCAGCCAAGGCACGGACCTGAAGCCCGCCCTGGACTCCCGGCAACCCGATGCCGTCCTGATGCGGCAACTGGCCTCCCTCTGGTGGCAGCGTCAGGATCGCTATAGCGAGGAGCGGGCCCTGCGGTCTCAACAGGCCGATCCCAGACGGCCCAGCCCCGCGGAAATGGCCTACATCGGTGGCTGATTCAACGGCTGATCCACAGGCTCCCGCAGCCGCGGCAGCAGTTGCACCAGGTTGCAGGGGTGGGTGGCATCATCAAGCTGGGCGCGGATCAGTTGGTCCCAGGCCGTGGTCACCGCATCCACGGAGCCCGGCAACACAAACAGGATCGTGCCGTTGGCTAGGCCAGCCAGGCAACGGCTTTGCAGGCTGCTGGTGCCAATGGATGCAAACGACACCACCCGGAACAATTCGCCAAAGCCGGTGATGGTTTTGTCCAGCAGGGGGGCGACGGCCTCCGGTGTGCCGTCCCGTCCCGTCAAGCCGGTGCCGCCAGTGCTGATCACCACCGCCACCTCTGGATTCGCGATCCAGCCACTGACCACGGCCCGAATCTGGTAGCGATCATCCGGCACCAGTTGCCGGTCCGCCAGTTCATGTCCCGCTTGGTGAAGGCGCTGCGCCAGGAGCGCACCGGAGGCATCCTCCGCCATGGAGCGGCGATCCGACACTGTGAGCAGGGCAATGGGAAGACAGGCCATGGCCAACTGTGGCACCAATGATCGTCCAGAATGCCCCAAGCCGGAATGCCTCAGGATTGTGTCCAGCACCGATCAAGCCATGACCAGGTCCACTGTGCGGGTCCTGTTGTTTGGCCAGTTGCGGGAGGACCAGGGCTGGCGCGAGCGGTTGGTGGAGTTGCCCCAGCCGGTCACCACGGTGGCTCGACTCCAGCAAGCCTTGGGCATCCACTGCCCCGGCCTTCGCTGGGCCGTCAACCAGGATTTCGCCACACCGGACCACCCGCTGCAACCCGGCGACGAACTGGCCTTTCTGCCCCCCACCACCGGGGGATAAGCCCCTGGCCAAGGTCGTGGGGCCACCAGTCCTGGCCGGTGCCGAGGCCGCGCCACGAAGCATGTTGGAGGAGCAGGGATTACTATTGCCTGTCCTCGGGCAAGAGGAGTTGGTACACCTTCTCAATCCGTGCATTGAGACCGGACCCAAGGGCGTCGATACGGGCGTTGAGGCTGGATCCGAGGGTATCGATGCGGGTGCTGAGGTCTCGAATGTCAGCCTTGAACTCGGCACTGAAGGCATCCATCCGGGCGTTGAACTCGGACCCGAGGGTATCGATGCGAACGTTAAGGTCTCGAACGTCGGCCTTGAACTCGGCGCCAAGGGCGTCCATCCGGGCGTTGAGGTCAGAGCCCATGGTGTCGATACGAGTGTTGATGCTGTAGATCCCGAAAACGATGGATAGCAATAGAGCGAGGATGGTCACCGCCAAACTCAGCATCGCCACCACTACGGCAGGCTCCAGCCATGGAAGGCGGCCAGAACCTGTGCTGCTGGGCACTGTTGTGGCCGTTGCCTGGGTCTGGGTTTCGGAACTGATGGGTGGGGTGTTGGGGGTCATGGGGTGAATGGATTCCTTACGCTGAAGACTTCCTACGGTGAACGGCTCTGGTTCCAGTATCGTGGCTGGCGCCTGCTTCCGTTTCTTTCCCCACCAGGAAATCTGCAAGGTTTGCCCGGATTGCCCCCTTATTTGAACCACCCTGTATATCGAGGTGACGGAGCAGCGGGCTGGTCACTGGCAACAAAAGCTGGCAACTGACGGCTGAACAGATTGGGCAAGAGGAGTTTGATACAGCATTGCCTGCTCGACAAAACGATGGCGACTGGCGGCGCCCGGACGGCCTGAATTCCACCGAGATGACCGCAGCAACAATTCCCTGACTCCAAGGGTTTGGCTGGGTCTGTGAAGAGGCCAACTCTACTTTTGCTATCTGCCGTCGGCCCATAAGTCACAACCTTGCTGAAATCACAACTTTTTCGCCACCGGATCCGTTTCCAGGAAGGCAGGCAAACTTATGATGGATGCCCCTGTTACCCATGGATCCTTTCCAACCCGCACCGCCGATGTCTTTCTCAGAGGCCCTGCCCCATTCCACAGGTCGTTTGCTGCCCGCCTGGGCGCCGTCGGGACCACTGGCTGTGCTCAATCCTGTGGGGCAGTTGATTGTCGCTGGCGGCCCGGTGATCGTGGTGTTGCTCGGGATGTCGATTCTGGCGTTGACGGTGGTGGTGGCCAAGGTTTGGCAATTTGCTTCCCTTGAGCTGAATCAGCTGCGGACGGTGCGCCACGTGCTGGCGTTGCACCTGGAGGGGGAATCAACCGAGGCGTTGGCCGTGGCGCGGCGTTGCCGCAACCCTGCTGCCGCTGTGCTGGCCCAGGCGATTCGAGGCCAGTGTCGCCAGATGCCCACCGCGGTGGTGCGGGAGGAGGTTGAGCGGACCAGCCATGCCCTTGTGATCTCCCTCAGGGCCAACTTGCGGTTGCTGGAGGTGACCGCCTCCCTGGCGCCCCTTCTTGGCCTTCTGGGAACCGTCCTGGGCATGATCAAGGCCTTTCAGCAGATTGCCCAGGCGGAAAACTCCATCAACCCATCCACCCTCTCGGGAGGCATTTGGGAAGCCCTGCTCACAACGGCCGTTGGCCTCAGCATTGCCATCCCTGTGGTGGCCGTCCACAACTGGCTGGAGGGGCGCGTTGAGCATTTCACTCATGGATTGGCCGACGTGACCACACGGGTGTTCACAACCGATCTGTCCCAGGATTATCCGGTCACGCCATGATCATGATGTTTTGCCCATGCCGCCGTTCGAGGGTTGCCGTCAGCCTGACACCGTTAATTGACGTTGTCTTTATCCTGCTCATCTTCTTTATGCTGGTATCCAACCTGCAAAGCACCAATATGATCGACCTCCGTGTGGGGAACAGGAACGCTACCCCCACGCAAGCACAAGACAGGGCATTGCTGGTGACCGTCAGCCGGGATGCCCTGCAACTGGACGGTCAACCCGTTCCTCTGGCGCAGTTGCGGGAGCAGGTGGCGCTTCAGCCACAGCGGCAGGTGACCCTTGAACCTGCAGATGGGGTGTCTTTACAACGCATCGTGGCTGTGCTGGACCAGTTGCGTGGCGCAGGAGCCAGCCAGGTGTCTTTTCTGGCAGCCGCGTCGGGAGAATGAGCCGTGTACCTTCAAAGGCGACGCCCCATGGGCCTTCTCCCCATGGGCCTACAAGGGAGAAGTGGCAAGAATGACGACGAGCGGGTGCTGCCCCTCATCAACATGGTGTTTCTGCTGTTGATCTTTTTCATGCTGGCAGGGAAGCTGACAGCGGAGCAGGTGAAGATCGAGCCTCCTCTTTCCGCCAGCCGGGATCCATCCTCCCCCCAAGCTGTGACCCTGTCCATGGATGCCCAGGGCCGCCTTCTCCTCAATGCAGAGATGGTGCCTCAGGACAACTTGCAGCTTGCCCTGGCCCAGTATCCTGACGTGGGAACCATGGATTCACCGCTGATTCTGCGGGCTTCGGCAGCAGCAGATGCCACCAAGGTGGTGACTGTGATGAGTCGCCTGCGGGATGCCGGGATCGACCAACTTCAGCTTCTGACCATCACGGACCATCGCTGACGCCCCATGATCCTCAACCCCATGCAATGGACCCTGGCGTTTGCCGCCGCCCTCACCACCCATGCCCTGGCGGTGGTGCTGGTGCCTCAGGACCTGTCCAGGCGTCCGAGCGCCCCTCCCCCCAGGCCCGTTCTGGTGTCCCTGGCCACCGCGCCAGCACCGGTCCTCCCCACTCCTGCGGTGACACCCCCGGCGCCCGTGCGCCCCACACCGCCGTTGGCCAGGCAGCCCGAGCCTGAGGTATCACAACCAACGCCTGAGGTTGTTGTGCCACCCCAGCCCGCACCCGTACCAACCACGGTCAAGCAGGAGCCGTTGACGCAGCCATCTGTGGCTGCCGTCAATCCGATGCCGGTAACAACGCCACCAGCGCCATCCAGGCCGTCAACAGCCGCTGTCAGCAACGATAACAGGCCTCCCGCCCAGGAGGCGCCTGCCCCTCCCGCCCAGGAGGTGCCTGCCACTGTCACCACAGCGGCGGCGCCCACGCCTGTCCTGGATAACGTGGACCTGGCCCAATTACGGAGCCAGTATGGCAAAACTGCCCACCGCTGGCTGAACAAACATAAACGCTATCCTCGCCGTGCGCAGTATCGTGGGGAGGAGGGAACAGTTCTGGTGACGTTTGTCGTGAATCGCCATGGTGAAGTCTTGAACCATGAGGTGGAGCGCAGCAGTGGTAACCCCCTTCTGGATAAAGAAGCCTTGGCAATGATTAAACGTGCCCAGCCTTTACCTGGGTTTTCCGATGAACTTGCAAAAGTTAAAGACACCATCACGGTGCGTGTCAAAGTACCGTTTAAATTGCACTAACTTTCAGTTTCAATAGATAGACAGATCAATGTCATATTGTCCAGCTCGCAGGGGATGTGGCGATCAGGGCCACGACAGGTCCGATGGAAACTTTACAATCAAGTTGTATTGATTGAGAGCGTGAGCTGCGATGGACAACGTTGCGACCAACAACATTGTGGCCGTCAGCGGCGCCAGCGGACGGACGGGATTTCGTATTGCCGAAGAAGCCCTGGCCCATGGCCAGGCTGTGCGGCTGTTGGTGCGGCCAGCCTCGAAGCTGCCCCCGTCCCTGGCCCGTTGCGACATCCGGCGTTTGGATTTTGGCCGGTTGTCCCAGCTTGTGGAGGCCCTTCGCGGTTGCCACAGCCTGGTGATGGCTACGGGGGCACGACCATCCGCCAATCTCTTCGGGCCGTTTCAAGTGGATACCCAGGCTGTACAGCGGCAGGTGCAGGCCTGTCAACAGGTGGGCGTGGGACGGGTGGTGCTGGTGAGCTCCCTGTGCAGTGGCCAGTTCTGGCATAATCTCAACCTGTTCGGCCTGATCCTGGTGTGCAAGCGCTGGGGAGAAGAGGCTCTGGAGCACAGCGGCCTGGACTGGACCATTGTGCGGCCAGGGGGCCTGAAAGAAACAGAAGCCAATCTGGAGCAACAAGAGTTGGTGGTCAGTGGCGCCGACACCCAGCAGCAGGGCACCATTCCCCGCCGCCTGGTGGCCCGCTACTGCCTGGAGTGCCTCGACACCCCCGACACCATCCACCAAGTGTTGGAGATCACCAGCCAGCCCCGCCCGGCGCCGTGATCCGGCATCCCCAGCCTCCCCACCACGGCAGACTGGGAGCCCCAGCGATTCCTCCGGATCCCATGGATCACAGCACTGGCAAAACCACCCCCCTCCACGACGACGCCCAAGCCGCCGGAGCCCGCTTCAATCCCTTTGCCGGCTGGATCATGCCCCTGCAGTTCGCTGGGGTGGTGGTTGAGCACCGGGCTGTGCGTAGCGCCGTTGGGGTATTCGATATCTCCCATATGGGGGTGCTGACCCTGCGGGGACCGGCGGTGAAGGATGCCCTCCAGGACCTGGTGCCATCGGATCTGGGGCGCATTGGGCCAGGGGAAGCCCAGTACACGGTCCTGCTCAACCAACAGGGGGGCATCCTTGATGACTTGATCGTCTATGACCGTGGCCTGGTGGCAGGTGGGCATGAAGTGGTGGTGGTGGTCAATGCCGCCCGCTGCGCTGCGGACACCGCCTGGCTGGAGCACCATCTTGTACCCAGGGACTGCACCATCTCCGACCGCAAAGGCGACGGGGTGCTGCTGGCCCTGCAGGGTCCCCGGGCCGTGCCCCTGCTGGAGCGTTTGCGGGGCTGGGACCTGCAAGGGCTGCCCCGTTTTGGCCATCGCCAACTGGACTGGGGGCATGAGCAGGTGTTTCTGGCCCGCACCGGGTACACCGGTGAGGACGGGGTGGAGATGCTGTTGTCCCGTGCAGGGGGGCAACGGTTGTGGCGGGAGCTGCTGGAGCATGGGGTGCAACCTTGTGGTCTGGCGGCCCGCGACACCCTGCGCCTTGAGGCAGCCCTTCACCTGTATGGCCAGGACATGGACACCAGCCACACCCCCCTGGAGGCCTCCCTGGGCTGGTTGGTGCATCTGGAAATGCCCCATCCTTTCATCGGTCGCGACGTTTTAGAAACCCAAACCCGGACGGGTGTGCCACGACGACTGGTGGGCCTCACCCTGCAGGGGCGCGCCATCGCCCGGCACGGCCATACCATCCTGGACACCACAGGGGACATTATTGGGGTGGTCACCAGCGGCACCTGGTCCCCCAGCCTGGGCCACGCCGTTGCCCTGGGCTACGTGCCCCCCACCATGGCCAAACCCGGCACGGACCTGTTGGTGCAGGTACGGGGCCAGCAGGTGGCCGCCCGTGTGGTGCGCCGTCCCTTCTATCGCCGTCCGGCGGCGCCACTTGCCGGGTGATATGTTGAAGCCCTAGAGTTTCTCTTCAAGACAATCGTTTTTCACGGGAAAGGAGGTCACTGTGGAGCCCATCCCCAACGCCATGGCCTTCTTTGACCGCAGTGCGGGCCGTTGGCGTTCCCAGCGCACCAGCCATCATTTACTCCACCGCCGCACGGAGGCAGGCACCAGCCACGTCGAAGTGGTCACGCTGGTCCCGGAGGACGAGCGCCTAGTGGCCATTGCCCGTCTTCACGGCGAACTGCCCGAGGCCGTCCGGGGCGGCTGCCATGTGCGTTGGCTGGGGTCCATGGCCTGGGACCGGGCCGGGGAGGATCACCAGGGGGAGACGGTCTTTGCCCTGATTCCCACCGACGACCACGGTCGCCGGGGAAAGCTGCTGCGGGACCGTGGCTATGCCGAGACCACAACGGTGGCGGGACAGTTCCGCATGGACGACGAGGATGGCCTGGAGCTGATCACCACCTACGAGACCATGCACAGCCGGGAACGTTTCTGGTTCATCAGCCCCCAGGTGCGTCTACGCACCAGCACGGTGGAGGGGCTCTCCAATACGGCATCCTTGTCTGTTGAAACCCGGATTCAAGACACCGGTGGGCCTGAGCTGACACCCAATCCACCACTGGACACGACACTACGGCAGGCCGCCCTGGGCTGGTGAGCAACGTTAAGGACTGTGATTCCATCGCCCCCTGCCGACCATGTCTCAGCGGATTGTCTTCTAGCATCCAAGCCGTACCGAGCCGGTGAACTGTGGCACTTCCGCTTCTCAACTACGCCCTTGAAACCCAGAATTCCCGGGTGCAAGACCACGGGGGGGCTGATGATGACAAAGCGCGCATCTTCACCACCCAGCAGGTGCTCAGCAACGCCGATACCGATGCCCTCATCGAAGCAGCGTATCGGCAGATCTTTTTCCATGCCTTCAAGTGCAACCGGGATGCCTTTCTGGAGTCCCAATTGCGCAGCAACCAGATCACGGTGCGGGATTTCATCCGCGGCCTTCTGCTCTCAGACACCTTCAAAAGCTCCTTCTACCGCTTCAACAGCAATTACCAAGTGGTGACCCAGATGGTGCAGCGGGTCCTGGGGAGGAATGTCCATGGCCAGGCGGAAACCATTGCCTGGTCGATTGTCATTGCCAGCAAGGGTCTGGTGGGCTTTGTGGATGCCCTTCTGGATTCCCAGGAGTATATCGATAATTTCGGCTACGACACGGTCCCCTACCAGCGCCGCCGGATGCTGCCGGGTCGGGAATTGGGAGAAACGCCGTTCAACATCAAGTCTCCTCGCTACGAGTCCTACTGGCGCGGTATTCTGGGCTTCCCCAGGGCTGTCTTTGTCGGCACCACTACCAAGAAGTTGCCTTCCCGAGCCCGTGTAAGCCGTGGCGGTAACCCCAACGACTACCGCGACTGGGTTGGCGACGTGGGCGCCACCCGGTGTGTTGCCGGTGGCAGCACCAACACGTCCTTCGATTACATGAGCAAGGTGCGCTACCGCAAGGTCTGAGGCGAGGCACGGGAATGGGGGATCACTGTTAGGGAAGCCTCACCGATGGCGCCGGAATGGTTGTGATTTTGGCAAAACCTCTCCACAGTGATCCCAAAGTCTTTCTTTAGCGATGGCCGACCTTCCTCACCTCTCCTCCCTGGCCCGCCTCACCCTCAGGCAACTCCGCTCTATTGCCAGCCAATTGGGCGTCAGCCTCTATAGCCGCAAAAGCAAAAGCGCTCTGGTTCAAGAGATTGACCAGTATTCAAGAGAGGAGCAGCCGGCGTCACCCCAAGCCTCTGAATCCAACGGTTCCGAATCCGTGCAGAAGAGCGGCGCTGCTGCCCCTCAAAAACCACCCGGCCAGGCTGTTCCAGAGGCCTCTGCGCCCCGGCCCGAAGCAGAGGCATCGACAGTTGCCAAAGACAATGACCGTGTTGTCTTCTTGCCCCGTGACCCGGAGTGGGGCTACGTCTTCTGGGAGATCTCTCCGGAAACCCGCAAAGCTGCCGAAGATGCTGGAGCCCAGCAACTGTGCTTGCGGGTCAGCGACGTGACAGGCCTGGGGGAGGGCGCTGCCCATCCCCACGCCCTCCAGGAGGTGCCTGTAGATACAAACGTCACGGATTGGCAGGTGCCGATGCCCCTCAGCAATCGGGATTACCGGGTTGAGCTGGGTTTCCGGCTGGAGGATGCCGGCTGGCTGTCCGTGGCGTTCTCTGCCAAGGCAAGGGTGCCTGCAGCCAAGCCCAGTGAGCAGATTCTGGATCAGTTTGTGCCGTTTTCCCTGGATATCGCCACCCCCATCCCCCTGCCCACCCCGGAGGAGGTCCCTCTGGACAGCACCATTCACGAACGGCTCTACCAGGTGGCCACTGGCTTCTCTCTCCGCAGGCAGGGGTCGGAAGGGTTCCAGCAACCGCTGCTGGAGCTTGGAGAACAAGGGGAGCAAGCCGGCTTCTCCGATTCCGCCGCCGGCATCTGGGCCAGTGGTCGTACGGACTCCGGTGCTGGGGTGGCACGCCAGCGCTCCTTCTGGCTGGTGGCGGATGCCGAACTCATTGTCTATGGCGCCACAGATCCTTCCGCCTCCCTGACCATTGGAGAAGAGCCGGTGCCCCTCACGCCGGAAGGCACCTTCCGCATCCAGGTGCCTTTCCGTGACGGCCAGCAGCACTATGCCATCAAGGCGGTGGCGGCCGATGGGGAGCAGAAGCGTGAGGTCACCATGGCCTTCCAGCGCACAACCCCCTGCGACAACACCAACACCGCCGCAGACGCTGTAGGGGAGTGGTTTTGAGGCTGGTGTGGAAACTCCTCCCCCTGGCGGGGGTGATCATCGTTCCCCAGGCGGTGCCGCGGTTGATGGTTCACCTGGGAATTGGTGTGGGCGTGGCGTTTGCCGTTGTGGCAGTTTGTCTGTGGTTTGCCCTGCTGGTGAGTCGTGCCCGGATGCCTGGGCATTGAGATAGAGGGTTCGTGTGGGGAAGGCAAACTCGATGCCCTGCTCCGCAAACATTTGCACCAAAGCCACGTTCACCTGCTGCTGGGCATCAAGAGCCTGCACGTAGTCGTTGGTGGGGATGTTGTAGCAGAGTTCAAAATCCAGACTGCTGGCGCCAAATTCGACGAAGTGACAACGGTCGAAGTCGGCATCCTTCACCCCCTCCACAATGGCCCGCACCATGGTGGGGATCTGCTTCAGCACCTGGGGGAGTGTGTCGTAGGTGACGCCGAAGCGGTAGATGCGGCGGCGGCGCTTCATCACTGTGTAGTTGGAGAGGGTCTGGTTGGCCAGGGATGAGTTAGTCATCACCACCAGTTCCCCGTCCACGCTGCGCAACCGTGTGGAGTGGATGCCCACCTGCTCCACCCTGGCCCAGGTGCCGCTGTCGCCAACGTGGAGAAAGTCTCCGTTGCGGAAGGGCTTGTCCAGGAGAATGTAGATGTATTCAAAGAACTCGGCCACGGGTTTTTGGAGCGCCAGCCCGGCACCGATGCCACCGGCGCTCAGCAGCGCCCACAGGGCGCCCAGGGGGACACCGAGGGACTGCATGTAGATCACCCCCCCCAGCACCCAGACCACGGCCCGCAACATGGGTTTCAGGGCTGTAAGGATCTCGAAACCAGCATCGTCGTCCCGATCCTTGGCGAGTCGTTGGAAGGCGCTGGTGAGCAGCCGCACCAGGATGCCGTTGGTGGCCTGCACAAGCACCACTGCGGTCACCAGCCCGGTCAGGGCTGTAACGATCCGGTCACCAATGCCCTCGTAGGGAATCCCTTCCCAAGCCCAGACCACCACTGTCATGGACAACATGGGCACCAGGGCCTTGTGGGCTGCCCTGACGATGAAGTCATCGGTGGTGGTGGCGGTTCTGCGGGTGAGCCGTGTGGCGGTGGCCAGACCGATGCGCCCCAGCAGCCAGACCACCAGCAGCCCGCCCATCAGCTTGGCCAACGCAACGGGTAGCGCGGCAATCAACTCCTGGGCAGGCATGAAATCGTAGAAAAACCGACCTTCAGCCTATTCCCGTCACCAGGACGCAAGAAACTTTTTAGGCTGGTGGGCGCATATTTTGGGCGAAAGTCCCTTGGCGTCTTCTGTCTTGCAGACTGAGCAGCCGCTGCGCTACGACCACGGCAGGGATCTGCTCTGGCTGCTGCTGCGGCCATGGCGGTTGATCAGCCGTCTTCTGGTGCTGTTGATGCACTTCACCGGGCTGGCGGCGCGGCTGGTGACCCAGGGGAGCAGCACGGACTCTGGGGTCCAGAGTCGCTTGGCCCAGACGGTGTTGAAAACTCTCACCCAGCTTGGCCCCTGCTTCATCAAGGTGGGCCAGGCTCTTTCCACCCGACCCGATCTGGTGCCCGGCGCCTGGCTGGATGAACTCACCAAGCTGCAGGATCAACTGCCGGCCTTCCCCCTGGATGCCGCAAGGGAGATGGTGGAAACAGACCTGGGACAGCCTGTGGACAAGTTGTTCCGCACCTTTCCCCGGGAACCCATTGCCGCCGCCTCTTTGGGGCAAGTCTATAAGGCACGACTCAACAACGGCCTCTGGGTGGCGGTGAAGGTGCAGCGGCCCGGCCTGGAGGTGGTGATCCGTCGGGATCTGGTGCTGCTGCGGCTTCTTGCCATGGTGTTCGGCCCTGCCCTGCCCCTCAATCTGGGGGATGGGTTGCCAGCCATCGTGGACGAGTTCGGCAGCAAGCTTTTTGAGGAGATCGACTACGACGCCGAGGCCCGCCACGCCCGACGCTTTGCCCAGCAGTTCCGCGATAATCCAACGGTGACGGCGCCAGCAGTGGTGGGCAGCCACAGTAGCCAGCGAATTCTCACCACCGTCTGGCTGGAAGGTCCCAAGCTACGGGATCCGAAGGAGTTGCGCCGCCATGGCCTAGATCCCACCGCCTTGATCCGCACAGGGGTGACTGCGGGGCTGGAGCAGTTGCTGGAGCACGGCTTCTTCCATGCAGACCCCCACCCGGGCAACCTGATTGCCCTGCCTGGCCGGATAGGGGACAAGGGCCATCTTGGCTACGTGGATTTCGGGATGATGGACGAGATCAGCCAGGAGGACCGCCTGATCATCACCGACTCCATCATCCATCTGATCAACAAGGACTACGAGAGCCTGGCGGACGATTTTATCTGCCTGGGCTTTCTGCGGCCCGACGTGGACCGGCGGCGCATCGTGCCCGCACTCCGGGAGGTGCTGGCCATGAAGCTGGCTGACGCGGTGAGTGACTTCAACTTCAAGCAGGTGACGGATCGCTTCTCGGAGTTGATGTACGACTACCCCTTCAGGGTACCCGCCCGGTTTGCCTTGATCATTCGTGCCCTGGTGAGCCAGGAGGGTGTGGCCCTGCGGCTGGATCCGGGTTTTCGGATTGTGGGGGTGGCCTATCCCTACGTGGCGCGGCGGTTGCTGGCGGCGGATACGGCGGAGTTGCGGGACAAGCTGCTGGACGTGCTTTTTGACCAGGAGGGGCGGCTGCGGCTGGAACGGCTGGACAGCCTGTTGAGGGTGGCCCGGGACACGGGAGATGGGCAAGATGTGTTGCCCCTGGCCAGTTCCGGACTCCGTCTCCTGTTCACCGCGGATGGCCAGATGTTGCGCCAGCGCTTGTTGCAAACCCTGGTGCGGGATGATCGCCTGCAGACACAGGATCTGGCGGGGCTGCTGAGCCTGCTGCAACGTCACTTCGGGGCTGCCGATGTAGCCAGGGGTCTGGCCCAGTCCCTCTGGAAACGCCTGAATCCCCTCGCCGTTTGAGGTGACCGCCCCTGCAGTGGTTTGCCCTACACTGCAATCCACTGGATCGGCACTGTGGTTGAAGATGTTGTGAGTCCAGCACTGCAGGAGCAGTTGGATGCGCTCCTGACGACCCCCTATCACTGGCAGAGTCAGCCCCCCTATGCCCTCAGCGCAATGGGCCTGCTGACGGCCTTGTTATGCGGGTTGACCTTTGCCCGCCAAATTGGCCAGCGCCTGGAGGGTTGGAAACAGGATCGTCTACCCCTCTTGCCCCTGGGGCGCCCCACAATGGTGATTCCCTATGGGGGTATCGTGATGGGGACGGTCCTATTCATTGGTGCCGGTCTGCAAGTGTTCGGCTTTGGCGCCGGGAGCAGTTTTTTCCTGGCCCTTCTTCTGGCGGTAGCCACCGGCGCCGGGCTCTGGCAACAGTTGGAGGACCTCATGGGGCAGGTGGAGAACGGCACCTTCGCCGCCGCAGATTCCGACTTCTTTGACAACCGCCGCTGATCACTGCCTTGGCCATCTAAGCCCCACACCTTTAGCCCCTTCCAGGCTTCTCCTGGTGGAAGACGATGACACCATCCGTGAAATCATTGCCGAGAGCTTAACGGCCGAAGGATTTCTGGTGGCAGTGGGTTGGGGTTGGCCATTATGCAGCACATTGCCACCACCTACGGGAGGCACGTGCGCGCCCTCAACCGCCATGAAGGGGGGCGTCCGTGCGGCTGATCCTGCCCATGAATCCACCCGTTTCTCAAGAGACGGGTCTGACGGCGGGGCGTTGAATCTACCTGCTTGTGGCATGATTCTCTCTTCCCATCCACCTGTAGACACACTGTTGGCCCGGACGAGTTCTGCGCCACCCCTTGGTAGCTGCAACCCATCAACCGAAGCAACAGCAGTGCAGTTCAGGCAGTCATCAATCGCACTACTGTATGGATGCACGCTGCGCCATTGATACATGCCAGTAATTTCCCCCGGACTGACGCAATGGATGGCGTCGAGCTTCTTCACTGCCTTGTTGGGGCTGATCTGGTATGAAGTCAAGGCCGGTGAAGGCAGAGTCAACAAGCGGATTGACCAATCTACGGGAAGATATGAAAGACGGACTGACCAAGTCGGAGGACTGGTAGGAGGCCATGAGGACTGAGCAGCGGGAAGACAACAAATCCCTGAATGAAAAGCTGGACCGCCTGCTGGAAGGCCACTTCTCCAAACTCTCCTGACCCTCTGTCCCGTATCCCACCACTGCCAACAACGGAACTAGTAGTCAAGGGCTTGACAAAATGAGAGGGAGGCGGGGACCAATAGGATTGCCCGCTGAGGAGAGCCCTGAACCTAGTGAGCATCAGCCAAGCCAGCGTTTTGCTGACCCCTCTTGCCTACACCCGGTACCTGGAGGAGCAGCGCTGGGGCCAGCAGCCCTGTTGTCCTGATTGCGGTAGTCAGCG
>NZ_FITM01000029.1 GCF_900047545.1 Candidatus Synechococcus spongiarum | reverse complement strand
CCCCCGCCACTCCGGTGCGGCTGCTGCTGGTGGATGACGAGCCCGGCCTCCGCAAGGCCACCCAGGCCTATCTGCAAGAGGAGTCCTTTTCTGTGGACACCGCCAACGACGGCGAGGAGGGTTGGGAGAAGGCTCAACAACTGCTCCCCGATCTGGTGATCAGCGACGTGATGATGCCCCGTCTGGATGGCTACGGTCTGCTGGCCCGGTTGCGGGAGGATGAGCGGCTGGCGGGAACTCCCGTGGTGTTTCTCACCGCCAAGGGCATGACCGCAGACCGCATTGCCGGCTTCGTGGCCGGCGTGGACGACTACATTCCCAAACCCTTTGATCCTGACGAGTTGGTGGCCCGGGTGCGCAGCGTGTTGGCCCGTCAGCAGCGGCTGCTGGCGGAGGCGGCCCGCTTTGCTGATGCGGACGTGGGTCAGTTGGCCAAGCAGATTACCGAGATCCGCAGTCTCCTGGGACAAGGTGGTCAGGGGATTTCAGGAAAACCAGGCGGTCATGGCGATGGTGAAGTGCCCCAACTGCAGTTCACACCACGAGAGGCCAGTGTTCTGCAACTTGTGGCGGAAGGGTTAATGAATAAACAAATCGCCAAACAACTGGGCACTTCCATTCGCAACGTGGAAAAGTATGTGAGTCGCCTATTTGGTAAAACATCCACCTCCAGCCGCACGGAACTGGTGCGCTATGCGCTGGAACATCATCTGGTGGATTAACAGGCCCATTGCCCATTGCCCAGGCTTCCCCTGAAAGCAGCCGTGGTAGTGCTGCTGGTAGCCGTCCTGGTGGTCATCGTCTTCAAAAGGAACTGCTCCTCGGAGGACCGGGGGCAAATTACAGCCAGCGAAGTGGTTGATCGTAAGTCCCTGTCCTCGTTCACGGGGACGACCCAACAGTAGAAAACAGGAACATCAGCGCCGTGGAAGACGACCGGGGCAAGAAGGTGATGCAGAAACTGCTTGCGGCGGCAGGGCAGGGCGGCGGTTTTGTGGAATACCACTGGGACGACCCGACTCAACCCGACGACGAGATTCGCAAGGTGAGCCATGCCGTGGAACTTGGCTCCCAAGGTAGTGATGGCGGGGGGCTACGCACAGGATCTGTCCCAGGTCCCGGTCAACAGTTCAGACCTGCCCCGCCCTGCCATCACGGCGGCTGACGTGACGGATCGCGAGACCCTGACCACCTTTGTGGAGGCGGCGGTCCAAGCCTTCCGGGCGGCTTATGTGGCAGGGGGCTGGAGCAGCCTTTCCGCCACCAGGAACACCTTCCGGGCTGAGGGATCCGGTTCCGTCCATGTCTGGGTGGTGAGCGACGAGGGCTACTACATCGTGTTCCACGGCTCGCAACAGCATCGCGAAGGTGAATGCGCCAATCTGGGCAGGGAGGATGTCAACGGCATCCAGTTCGTGCGGGAGCTCATTGCCGCTGGCGCCGCTGGCGGCGGATACGTGGAGTACGCTTACAACAATCCCGAGATCGAGAGCGACGAGGACACCAGATCGTCCAAAGTGGGCTACGCCACTTCATTTACGCTCCCAGGCAGGGACAAGAATCCTTTCATTGTCGGCTCAGGCATTTACCACGGCTCCGAGTTGCCCATGGCCTTGCCGTTCGTGGCACGGGTTGCAAAGGATGCCTTGAACGTGCCACTGGTGACGTTGCATTTTCATCCGTCATTCTTCTGGCGCGCCCAATGACCCCCGGTGGGGAAGCTTCAGTGGGAATCCATTCGACGCCGGCCCTATCCGTTGAAACAGCTCTACGTGGCGGCCGTCAATTTTTTCCTTAATCTCGCCCTCTCGCCCCTCATCAACGACTACTGCGCAGCCTTCGGGCAACCGCCGGTGCGCAGCAGCATCATGGGACACTGGATTCAGTCCCCGGATCGGGTGATCGGGTTGTTCCCCGACTGGTTCGCAACGCCCCCATCGGATTAGCCTGCCCAGACGCGGCTCACGGGCTTTCCACTGTTCGATGAGGCGGAGCTTCCGGCGGAGCGCTGTGGCCAGAAATGGGAGACGTGATTGGCAGAGGGTGATGCCCCAATTGTTCTCCTTGCCGGCACGGCCAACCGTCATGCGCAAGGGTTCTTCAAGACCTGTGTTGAGGCCTGTGTACAGCTGAGGGGCGCCGTGCGCTCGTCTTGATGCAGTTCCCGGAGCAGGCCGACGCCGTTGCCGCCCGGTGTTCGGCATGTGGAGTACATCCCGTTGAGCACCGTGCTGCCGCGAGCGGCGGCAGTGGTGCATCACGGGAGTGGGAACCCTGGCCCAGGCGTTGCGGGCAGGCTGTCCCCAACTGGTGATGCCCTTCAATTTCGATCAGCCTGATAATGGTGTGTGATTGGCAGAGCTTGAGGTGGGCACTGCCATCAGCCCTGCCAAGCTCATCTGTGATGCGGTTGTCCAGTCTCTAAGCAAGCTGCTGCGCTCCCACCAGGTTCGTGACGACTGCCGGCGCGTGGCAAGCTGGTTCGAGAGCGTGGATTCCATCTCGCAAACCTGCCATCTGATTGAGGCCTTGCCTGGTGAATTGCGCCAATCCCGTTGAGCGACCTGTGCCATGGTGCAAACCCTTCCGCAGGTTGGGACGGATCAACGTCCATCACGTTGACCTGACGATGGCTGCCCAGTGGGAAGCGGAGGCGGTGGCCTGGCTGGACGGGAGCGAGCAGAGGCGAAGGGAGCAACTGCACACCGCCATGCAAAAGCGGGAATTTGCCCTGTGTCGTTCTGTCCTCCGTCACCTGCTGTGCTGCCGTCTCGGCTGCTTGAACGGGCAACTGACGTTTGGCCGCCAGTCCCAGGGCAAGCCGTTCGCAATCGTGAAGGGAGCCGCCCATCCGGTGGCTTTCAACGTGAGCCACAGCGGTCAACACGGCCTTGTCGCCCTTGCCCAGGGGGGATCGCTGGGGGTGGACGTGGAAGAGCGGCGCCAACGGGTTCATCGGGAAGGGATCGCCGCTCGGATGTTTGCACCGGAGGAGCGAGCCGCCCTCTCCAGGCTACCGGAAGAGCAGCAGCTCTTCACCTTCTACCGGTTCTGGACCCTGCGGGAAGCTGTGGGCAAGGCGTTGGGGTGCGGGTTGGCGTGGGCTCCGGCAGCATTTGTCCTGCCCCAGACGATCCGTTGCGGCGCCGCTTCCGACATCGTGACGTTGAATAGCCCACCCCGGACACGCTGGTGGGTGCAGGATATGGGCACAGCCTGCTTTGCAGCGGCCGTGTCCTGCAAGTACGACAGTTCAGCACCAGTTGATGGATGAAACAAACTCCAGATACGCCGCGAAGGCGGCATCAACCATCTTGTGGACCACCAACCGGTTGGCGATGCTTCCCCCGGTGGTGAAGGCCGCCTTGTCTCCCACCTGGCAGTGGCCCACCCGGGAGCCGATGCGGAGAACGGTTCCACTGGCTTCCATGCCCACCTCATGTCCCAGGGCTGAGCGCTCATAGGCCAAAGCGGGCAACAGCCCCAGTGTCACCATCACGTCCCGGAAATTGAGAGCAGCGGCTTCCACTTCGATCTCCACCCCACGGTCCCCAAGGGGCGGCAATGGGCAGGTCGTCATCTGCAGGTCACCCATGGAACTAGGCTTGTCTACCAAGCGGAAGTCGACGCCGAACTCCTCGCCAACTTCCATGGCCATGGTGCGCACCAGTCCCCACAGGGCCTGACCTCGCGGATTTTCCACGTCCAGAACCACCTTACGGGTCACGACGGTCACGCGGCAGGCAGGATTGCCCTAAGGTGAAACGCCTGTTTTTATGTTTGGCTATAAGAAGACCCGCTACCGAGGCCTGGCGAAGAACAAGAATCGGCTGGCGCTG
>NZ_FITM01000008.1 GCF_900047545.1 Candidatus Synechococcus spongiarum | reverse complement strand
ATGGCGCCTGCCACACCGCCAATGACGATGTTGCGGCTGGTGCGGGGCTTCAGCACAACGGTGTAGAGCAGCACGTAGCTGCACAGCCCCAGCAGGGAGAGGCCGGCGGCCAGGCAATTCACCCCTGCCACCAGCAGCATGGCGGCGGCCAGGGTGAGGCTGACGGCCAGGAGAAAGGCTATCTGCCCGGACAGGCGTCCGGAGGGCAGCGCCCGCCCGGCAGTGCGGGCCATGCGCCCATCCAGCTCCTGCTCCCAGAGGCAGTTGAGCATCCCGGCCGCCGCTGCAGCCAGGGCGCCGCCCCCCAAGGTGCAGGCAAGCTGGGGGGCGGGCAGAGGCCAGGATTCGGACAGAGCCATGCCCCCCAACGTGGTGGCCAGCAGCAGGGGAATCAAGCGGGGTTTGGCAACCTCCAGCCAGGGGGGCAGACGCAAATGCCGGCGGCTGGGCACAACGGCATCACGCCCGGAGAGGGTGACGGTGGCCTGGGTCATGGGGATGAGGACAGGGGATGGAGAAGACCGGCCAGGCTGGTCAACACACTGAGCAGCAGGGCGGCGCCCAGTTGGTGGGCAACGGTCAGCAACGGTTGGGACAGGTGCAGGTGCAGCGTGAGCAGCCCCAGACCGGCTTGCAGCAGCACCAGGAGGCCGGCGGCAAGGGCCAGGTGGCGGGCGGGACGGGGCCAGGCAGCGGCAGCGGCTTTGAGGGGCAACACCACAACGGCAACCAGGGCGGCGCCGGCCAGCAGGCGATGGGCCATGAGCCAGTGGCAGCCCTGCAGCAAGTGCAGGCACCGTCCTGTGGCCCACTGGCTGGCCAGCAAGCCTCCCAAAACGCATTGGAGATAGACCAGCAGGGCTGCCAGCGCCGGCCACCAGCGCCAAGGCACTGTCAGGGCTCCATCCACGTCGGGCTGCAGGGGCTCCAGGGCCAGCCGCAGCCGTTGCCGCAGCAGGCTCAGCAGGGCCACCAGCAACAGACCCGTAGCCAGATGGGCGGTGACAATGTCAAAGCGCAGCAGTTGGGTCACCGTCAAGGCGCCGAGGGTGACTTGCACCGCCACCAACAGCACGGCCGTGGTGGCCAGGACGGGTACAGCCGGGGGCAGGTGCCGCCGCTGCCCCCAACTGAGGGCCGCCAGCAGCAGCAGCCCCAAGGCCACCAGCGCGGCATCGAGACGATGGAACCATTCCAGAAAGACCCGAATAGTCATCTGTGCCGTGGGCAGAACGCTGCCGTAGCAGAGGGGCCAGTCCGGGCAGGACAGACCGGCTTCCATCACCCGGGTGGCGCCGCCAACCGTCACCAGGGCCACCAGGGTCACCACCAGATGGGTGCTCAGCAGCAGCAGGCGCGACCGGTGGAGAGACGGTGGCGCCAGTCCGGCAGAGGTGGACACAGTGGGGCTACGAATGGTTACAAGCTAGTCGGGTAAGTCGAATTACCCATGACCCGCACCGCTTTTTTAGATTCCCGTTAGAAATTCACGGATAAGCATTCATACGCTGAAGACACGTGACAGGCCCGTGACGTGCCGATTCCTGCCTCCATCCTCACCCTGGCTGCCGGCATCCTTCTGGCCCTGGTCAGCCTTTGGGTTGGTCAAAACATCAACTTGATGCCCGTTGCCGCGGCAGACGATGCCAGCGCTGTGGATGCACTGTTCAAGGTTCTCTTCTCCATTGGCGTTGGCCTTCTGCTGGGCATCACCGCCATGCTGGTGGTGGCTTTGGTAGCCTTCCGCCGCCGTTCCGGCGATTATCTGGACGGTCCTGCCGTGGAGGGCAATCTTCCTCTGGAAGTGTTCTGGACGGCGGTTCCCGCCATCGTGATCCTGATTCTCGGGGTCTACAGCTACGACATCTATGCACGGATGGGTGGCATGGCTGACTTCAATCACCACTCCATGGCAACCCAAGAGGTGCAACAGGCCTCTCTGGGGCATCCAGCAGATCCGGAAACCGTGATCTGGGGAGGCATTGATCGCGCTGAGGGCATGGCGTTTCCCGTAGAGGTGACGGCCATGCAATTTGCCTTCATCTTTCACTATCCCCAGCAAAACTTCACCACTGGAGAACTGCACCTGCCCCAGGGGCAGCCTGTGGAGTTGCGGTTGAAATCCAACGACGTGATTCATGCCTTCTGGGTGCCGGAGTTTCGTCTCAAGCAGGACGTGATTCCGGGGCAACCTACGGTGCTCAGCTTCACCGCAAATCGGCAGGGGGATTACGACATTGTCTGTGCTGAACTCTGCGGACCTTACCATGGGGGAATGCGCTCCAAGGTGGTGGTGGAGGATCCCCGGAATTTTGAGGAATGGCTCGTCCGGAACACACCAGCCACTGTCGCCACAGCTCCCGACCCCTCGCCAACGGCCTGACCACCCTTCCACTCCACACGTAGGCAAGACCCATGACAACAAGCGCCCTCACCGGCTCACCGCGCCGTATGGAGCCACGCCATATGGATGTTCAACATCACACCCCTTGGCACGAGTACTTTGGGTTCAGCCTTGATCATAAGGTGATCGGTATTCAGTATTTGGTGACGGGCTTCTTCTTCTATCTGGTGGGCGGCGCCCTGGCGGGCATGATTCGTGTCGAACTGGTGACGCCTCTCTCGGACTTCATGGCCCGAGACACTTACAATCAAGTCTTGACCTTACACGGCACCATCATGATCTTTCTCTGGATCGTGCCAGTGGTCAACGGGGCCTTTGGAAATTATCTGGTGCCGTTCTACGTGGGCGCAAGGGATATGGCCTTCCCGCGCCTCAACGCGGTGGCCTTCTGGATGCTGCCGCCAGCGGGCTTCCTCCTGCTGAGCAGCTACTTCATTGGGGGTGCTGCCCAATCCGGCTGGACAGCCTACCCTCCCCTCAGCATCACCACACCCGCGGTGGGGCAGATCATCTGGATTGTTAGTGTGCTGCTGTTGGGTGGCAGCTCCATCTTCGGCGCCGTCAATTTCATTGCCACGGTCCTCAAGTTGCGTCGCCCTGGCTTGGGCCTGTTCCAGTTGCCCATGTTTTGCTGGGCCATGTTGGGCACCAGCATTCTGGTGGTGCTGGCCACGCCGGTGCTGGCGGGCGCCCTGATCTTGCTGAGCATGGATATTGTGGCCGGCACCGGCTTTTTTAATCCGACTCTGGGGGGGAATGCGGTGGTCTACCAGCACTTATTCTGGTTCTATTCCCATCCTGCTGTCTACATTATGGTGTTGCCCGCCTTTGGTCTGGTCAGCGAGATCCTGCCCATCCATGCCCGTAAGCCCCTGTTTGGTTATCGGTCCATGATCTATTCGATTTTGGGCATCGTCTTTTTGGGCTTGATTGTTTGGGCTCACCATATGTTCACCAGTGGAACCCCTCCCTGGATGCGCTTGTTTTTCACCATTGCCACGGCCATCATTGCAGTGCCCACTGGCATCAAGTTCTTTAACTGGCTGGCCACCCTCTGGCAAGGTAAGCTGGCCTTGAACAGTGCATTGTTATTCTGTGCTGGTTTTATTTTCAACTTTGTTTTTGGTGGCATCACGGGAGTGGCCTTGGCCCAGGTTCCCTTTGACGTGCATGTCCATGACACCTACTTTGTTGTGGCCCACTTCCATTACATTGTCTTTGGTGGAACCGTCTTCGTCATTTTTGCAGCCATCTATCACTGGTTTCCCAAAATCAGTGGTCGCCTGCTCAATGAACACCTGGGACGTTTTCATTGCTTGCTCTCGTTTCTGGGCTTTAATATCTGCTTTTTTCCCCAACACTGGTTGGGGCTCAACGGGATGCCGCGGCGGGTGGCGGAATATGATCCCCAGTTTCAGCTCATCAATCAAATTTCTTCCGTGGGCGCCCTGCTGCTGGCCATCAGCACCCTACCCTTCCTGATCAACGTGGTCTGGAGCCTGTGGAAGGGAGCACCGGCAGGGGACAATCCCTGGCGGGCCTGCACAGCGGAGTGGCTCACCAGTTCCCCCCCACCCGTGGAAAACTGGCTGCATGAGGCTCCCCTCGTGACGGAACCCTATGACTACGGCAGCGCAGAAGACGCCATGCCGGTCACCACTGTCCAGGGCCGTGAACTCTGGTCCGCAGGCCGTTGAGGCCTGGGGGCTGTGTTTTCCGCGTTTTCCTCCCCGCCATCTCTCACTCAACATGACCACCCTGAGCCAACGGCCCGCCGCCCACCTCTCCGATCCGCGGCAGGAGGAGCAATCCCAAGCCCCGGCCCACGCCCATCATCCGGACGTGCGCCTCTTCGGCCTGGCCACGTTTCTGGTGGCGGACGGGATGACCTTCGCCGGTTTCTTTGCCGCCTACCTCACCTATCGGGCGGTGAATCCCCTGCCCGTGAACGGGGAGTACGAACTGGAGTTGTTGCTGCCGGCTGTGAACACCCTGGTGCTGCTGGTCAGCAGCCTCACCTTCCACCGTGGTAGCAAGGCGCTCATGGCCAGCCGCATGGCCGCCTGTCGTGGCTGGCTGCTGCTCACGGCTGTCCTGGGGGTGGCCTTCATGGCCGGTCAGATGTGGGAATACTTCCATCTTCCCTTTGGCTTGACCGACAATCTCTTTGCCAGCACCTTTTATGCCCTGACCGGCTTTCACGGGCTCCACGTCACCCTAGGGGCCATGATGATTTTAATTGTGTGGTGGCAAGCGGGCAGGGAAGGATACTTTACGGCAGAGAACCACTTCGGATTTGCAGCGGCGGAACTGTACTGGCACTTTGTTGATGGGGTTTGGGTGGTATTATTTGCTTTGCTTTATTTGCTGTAAGCCTGGACTGGAAAGCCAATGCCACAGAACGAGAAGATGTTGGAGGGGGAGACACTGCTGGCTAAAGTCAGAATCTTTGCGGACCGACCCCTGGATCAGATTGCCAGGATTTGCGGTTATGTTGGCCCGTCCGGCCGCCTCCTAAAACAGAAATTCTGCTATGCCCTGGTGCTGGCCAAAGGCTTCCAGGTGCCGGGAAGGGAGGAAAGCAGCCCCAAAAGACGGGGGCGCCAGGCGGATTTCACCACCCGGGTGCATGGCAATGGCAATCTCCTGATTGGCCAGACGTACACCCATCGCGCCGGCATTGAGCCGGGCCAGGAGTTTTTCATCGAGATTCAAGCGGACACTGGCTCCATCTTTCTCCTGCCGTGCGATGGGCGGGACCTGCGTGTTTAAGCTGGTGTCCTCCATGGTTGGGGGAATTTAGCGCCACCCTTGCTCCTGCAGCCAGGCCTGGCTGATGCTCTGCTCCTGGTGGGAGGTGGTTTGTGGGCGCTTCAGACCCAACAGGCGCTCGCTGTATTTGGCCAATAGATCGGCCTCCAGGTTGACCAGGTCCCCCACCTGGCGATTCTTCAAGGTTGTTTCCCCCCACGTGACGGGAATCACCGCCGCCGAGAAGCGCTCTCCCCCGGCACTGCACCGGGCCACGGTGAGACTGATGCCATCCACCGCCACACTGCCCTTGCTCACCACATACCTGCCAAAACCGGGATCCTGCCAGTTGATCTCCACGGTCCAGGACCGGGGTTGACGTTTAATGGCCACAATTTCCCCCAACCCGTCCACATGACCGGACACCAGATGCCCTCCTAGTCGGTCCTGGAGCCTCAGGGCCGGCTCCAGGTTCACCATGGTCCTGGCGGCTGTGGGGTGACCCATGGTGCATCGGGCCATGGTTTCCGGGCTCACGTCGGCCTGGAAACCCCAGGGCTCAAGCCGGGCCACGGTGAGGCAGACCCCATCCACCGCGACGCTGTCCCCCGGCTGGGGCCTGACCGTTGCCAGGAAGTGGGGGCTGTGGATGGCAACGCCTCCCAAGCCAATGTTGGCCTGACCCATGGCCTGAATCAGTCCGGTGAACATGACTGCTCCCTGGGAAACAAAGCAGTCCTGCCCCCATAATTAACGTAGATCGCCATTGGGGAATGCTGACATGGTGGAGATGGAAATTACCGGCATTATCCTTGATGCCGCCAGCTACCAGCCCATCGTGCTGCTGCGTGATCCCGGTGGCCGCCGTCAGGTGCCCATCTGGGTAGACAAGGTGCAGGCCCACAGCATCATCTTTGGCTTGAAGGGTCTCCATCCTCCCCGTCCCATGACCCATGACCTGATGCTGAACCTGTTTCAGGTGGCTGAGTTGGAATTTGACCGCATCATCATTAGCAGTATTCAAGACAGCACCTTCCATGCGGAACTGCGCCTGCGACGACAAGATCAAACCATGGTGAGCCTTGATTGCCGACCCAGTGACGCCATTGCCCTGGCGGTACGCAGCAAGGCCAGCATCTGGATGGTGGAAGAGGTGGTCAGCGATGCCTCAATTCCGGTAGACGCGGAGGCTGATGCCGTGGACATGGAAGCCTTTCACAAGGCCATCGCCGATATCAGTCCCGCGGAACTGATCCGTCGCTCCGGCGTGAATCTGGATTCGTCAGGGGGTACCACTGACAGTTGGGATGACCACTGCCCTGGGGAGTCATCTGAATCCGGGAGTTGACCCACACCGGCGGTGACTGTTGCTACCCCGCCCATGACCCGGCGGCCCTTTGGCCAGGGGCCAGCCGTGAGTGTCTTCACCTTGGGGCTCATGCGGGCCCTGGCCAGTCCTCTGCAACTGCAGCAGGTGGTGGCCCGGGCCTTGGCCATCGGCATCAACCACTTTGAAACAGCACCCGCCTACGGGCCGTCTCAGACCTACCTGGGTCAGGCCCTGGCCGCGTTGGCCGTATCCCGACACCACTACCTGGTCACCAGCAAGCTTTTGCCGGGGCTGGACGTGGGCAGCGGCCTGGCGGTGGTGCGCGCCACTCTCCAGCGTGTGGGTCTGGATCGGCTGGATCAACTGGCTGTCCACGGCATCAACCGGCCTGAGCACCTCCGCTGGGCCTTACAGGGCCCCGGCGCCGAGATCCTGGCGGCCTGCGAGGCGGAGGGTCTGGTGGGACAGGTGGGCTTCAGCAGCCATGGCAGCCCGGAGCTGGTGGAGCAGGCCATCACCAGCGGCCGCTTTGACTTTTGCAGCCTGCATCTGCACCTGCTGAATCCCACGATGATGCCGTTGGCCCGTCAGGCCCTGGCCGCCGGCATGGGGGTGATGGCCATTTCACCGGCGGATAAGGGGGGACGGCTGTTTGATCCGCCGGACTTGCTGCGGCAGCAGTGTACCCCCTTCGACCCCCTGGAATTGGCGTACCGCTGGTTGCTGGGCCGTGGCGTCAGCACCCTGACCGTAGGAGCGGCCCGCCCTTCCGACCTGGATTGGGCCCAGCGGCTGGCCTGGGTGGGGGATGGTATGCCCGCCGCTGTGGCTGCCGCCGCCGAGGGGCTGAATCAAGCCTGTCAGCAGCGGTTGCAGGACACCTTCTGTGGCCAATGCCGCTGTTGTCTCCCCTGCCCGGAGGACATCGACATCCCCACCCTGCTGCGGTTGCGCAATCTGCGCCTGGGCCACGGGATGGGCGCCTTCTGTGAGGAGCGCTATGGGCTCATTGGTCAAGCGGGCCACTGGCTGCCCCTGGTGCGGGGGGATGCCTGCACCCGTTGTGGCGACTGTTTGCCCCGCTGCCCACGGAATCTGGAGATTCCCACCCTACTGCAGCACACCCACGGGCTGCTGCAAGGCCCGCCACGGCGCCGTCTCTGGGGTTGGTGACGACACTTGATTAGGCGGTCCCGCCTGCTCCGGTGGCCTGGAGGCGCTCCCCCATGGCTTCATCCCAGACCTGTTGGACCTGGGCCTGGTGCTCCGGGGTCAAGGGTTGCAGGGTTTCTGCCTGCGCCATGGCCTCGTCCCCAGGGTGGAGCAGGGCGGCACCAGGTTGCTTGGCCAACCGGGGTTGGAGGGCGTCCATGGGCAGGGGTGGGCAGAAGCCGGCCTGGAGAAGGCTGTTGAGGATCACTTCCTTTGTGCCGGCCTGTAACCATGGCTTGGGGATGGGGCCGGCCCGGCGGGGACGCACCAGCACCTGCCAACCGAGGAGGGGGGGGGACGTGGTGGGCCGCACCGCCACCAGCCGCTGATCACGAAGCAGGTGGGGAATCACGGTCCAGGAGGGCACCACCGCAGCAGAGCCGTGACCGTTCACCAGACGGGTGAGGGCATGGCGGCTGTCAAACGCCCGTGCCCGCCGCACCACGGTGGCCAGGCGCGCTGCCAAACCGGGCACAGAGGAGAGGTTGGTGGTGTTGGGGGACTGCCCCAGGCTCTGTAACGCCAAGGCCAGCACCACCCGGGGACTGGCCGGCAGGATCCAGGTATCTTGCAGGTCCGCTGCCGCCAGAAGGGACCAGCCCTCCCGTCGGCTCCGCTCCACCCAGGCCGGCTGGCTGCGAAAGACCATCACCCAACTGCCGAACGCCCAGGGCAACGCCACGGGGGCAGCGGTCACGTCGCCACCTAGCACCGCGGGATCTTGAGCAGCCTTCAGCAGCGGCTCCAGCAATTCCGGGGCGCCAAAGGGCTGAAGCTGGTCTCGCAGTTGGGGAAGCCAGGCCTCCCCCACCATGGCCAGATCAACGGCCCCGGTCTGAAGGTCCGCCGCCAGGCGCTCCATGGTGGGGCGCGACTGTGCCGTCCAGGTTTTGGGGAGCTGTTGAAGCCAGGCTTTGGGTCCCTGGCCCTTCACATAGAGCAGGCGCTGCCCCTGCCGCTGCCCCCATGCCCGGCTACGCCACAGCCGCAGGGCTGCCGTGGCGCCCACCCCCACAGCAACCGTGGTGAGCAACTGCCGACGTGTCAGGGACTGGGCCAATCCAGGATCACATTTCTGCACCCATTACAATGGCCCATGGACAGTGCCCCTCAGCCTGTCAGGCAGAAACTACGGTGGATCGCCCGCAGGGCGGCTTCCCCGTCGTCCTGGGCCACCACACAACTGATGCGGATCTCGCTGGTGGCAATCATGGCGATGTTGATGCCCGCATCCGCCAAGGCGCGGAACATGCGGCCAGCGGTGCCAGCGGTGCAGGGCATCCCTGCCCCCACGGCGCTGACGCGGGCGATGGGTCCTCCCGGAATCAACTCTGCGCCCGGCCATTGCTGGAGTAGGGGAGCAAGGGCCTGGCGGGCCTGCTCCAAGTCCTGGCGGGGCAAAGTGAAGGCCAGGTCTCTGGCGGCGCCCAGGGGGGTTTGGCGGGTGCGTTCCGATTGCACGATGGTGTCCAGGCTGATGTTGTCGTCGCTCAGAGCACGGCAGACCGCCGCAGCCGCCCCCGGCCAGTCCGGCACCCCGTGGACCGATGCCTGGGCCTGCCCGCAATCCAGGGCCACGCCCCGCACGGCCGGGGTGCTGTCTTCACAGGGGATGGCCTCCAGATGCACCTGGGACGGCGCCAACTCAAATCCCTCCCGGAGCAGATCGAGCGCCTGGGCAGCGTCGTTGTCCTCAATTACACAGCTTACTTTCACTTCACTGGTGGCGATCATCCGCAGGCTGATGCCGGCCTGTCCCAGGGTGGCAAACATGCTGGCGGCAACATCAGGACGGCCCGTAATGCCGGCGCCCACCAAGCTCAGCTTGGCCAGTTCGGAATAGGCGGCCACAACGAAGGGTTGGGGACCCCCCAGGTGGCCGCTTAAGCTGCTGACCACCGCCTGGGCCCGCTCCAGATCCTGGCGCTCCAGGGTGAAGGCCATGTCGTTGCTGGCTCCCTCATGGAGGGATTGCACAATCAGGTCCACGTTGATTCCGGCCTCCGACAGGGCCTCGGAAAGCTGGGCCGCCACCCCGGGGCGATCCGGCACGTGGGAGAGGGCAACAAGTCCCTGGTGGCGCACCAGTTCCAGGGCGTCCACGGGTTTGCCCAATTCCAGCGCCACCCCAGCCACCCGCTGGCGTCGGTTGCTGGTGAGACAGGTGCCCGGGTGATCACTCCAACTGGAGCGCACCACCAGGGGCAGGCCGTAATTGCGGGCAATTTCCACGGCCCGGGGGTGGAGCACCGCCGCCCCAAGGCTTGCCAATTCCAGCATCTCGTCACAACTGATGTGCTCCAGCAATTGGGCGCCGGGCACAATGCGGGGGTCGGTGGTGAGCACCCCTTCCACGTCGGTGTAAATCTCGCAGCGCTCGGCTCCCAGGGCCGCCGCCAAGGCCACAGCGGAGGTGTCCGAGCCGCCCCGCCCCAAGGTGGTGATCTCCAGGTTGCCGTTGGCGCTGGTGGCGGTGCCCTGAAAACCGGCCACCACCACCACGGCCCCCTCCGCCAGGGCGCCTCGTACCCGCTCGGTGCGGATGTTCAGAATGCGGGCCCGGCCGTGGGCCGCTTCCGTGACGATCCCCACCTGCTGCCCCGTCATGGACACTGCCGCCACCCCCAGTTCCTGCAGGGCCATGCTGAGCAGGGCAATGCTCACCTGCTCCCCACTGGCCAGCAGCATGTCCAACTCCCGCCGCGGGGGATGACGACTGATGGAGCAGGCCAACCGGGTGAGTTCATCGGTGGTTTTCCCCATGGCAGACACCACCACCACCACGTCGTCTCCGGCGTGGCGTGTCTTGCGAACCCGCTCTGCAACAGCCTTGAGCCGTTCGAGGCAGCCAACGGAACTGCCACCGAATTTTTGCACCAGGAGCGCCATGGCCGCCAGGAGGGATGGGGTGATTATCCGCCCTGGCGCGCCTCCGGCTCACCAGGCTGGCGCCGGATGAATCTGGAAGGAAAGTGGGAGCTGGCGCCAAGCGGCAGTGGTGGTCAATATCCTGCTGTGCCGGGCCTGGCTGAATGATCAGGATTACAATACATGAGTTCTATAGCGCTTAGCGTGACTCACCAACAGAGAGGGAATAGCCATGGACATCGATCCCACAGCACCCCAACTCCCTGGGTTTGATTTCCCGTATTGCACCTATGGCCGTTCTCTCATGGTGCATGCCGACTGCTTCCATTGGTTGAGGCAGGTTCCAGATAACTCAATTGACGCCGTCGTCACAGACCCACCCTACGGCGTCCGGGAATACGAAGCGCGGGAACTTGAGCAGCGGCAGTGCGGCAAGACGGGCATCTGGCGCATCCCGCCCTCCTTTGACGGCAACAAGAGGGCGCCGCTGCCCCGTTTTACAGCACTAGACGACAGGGAACGTCAGGCAGTGGGGCAGTTCTTCCATGAATGGACAATCACCCTGCTGCCCAAGCTGAAACCCGGCGCCCATGTTTTCGTTGCCTGCAACGCCTTCATGTGCCAACTGGTGTTCTCCTCCCTGATGGAGGGTGGGCTTGAATTCCGCACCCAGATCATCCGCCTGGTCCAGACCCTGCGCGGCGGCGACCGGCCCAAGCTGGGGGAGCAGGAGTTCTCGGATGTGTGCTCGCTCCCCCGGGGTGGCTACGAGCCTTGGGGTCTCTTCCGCAAACCCCTTCCCAAGGGAATGCCCCTGCGTGAGTGCTTACGGACCCATGGGACCGGGGGACTGCGGCGCAGGATGGACGGCAAGCCGTTCCTTGACGTGATTCCCAGCGAGCGCACACCCCGATGTGAGCGCCACATTGCTAACCACCCCAGCCTCAAGCCCCAGTCGCTGATGCGCCAACTGGTGTGGTCAGCCTTGCCTTTGGGTGAGGGCATTGTTGTGGATCCCTTCATGGGCTCCGGATCCACCCTTGCAGCGGCAGAAACAGTGGGCTATCGCTCCATTGGCATAGAACGGCACAGCGATTACTACACATTGGCTGGCAAGGCGGTTCCCCAACTCCATGCGCTGCCAATCAATGGGGCAACAGGTGCGCCGCCTTCCCACAACGCTCAGGGGCAGCTAGAGCTTGAGGCCAGGACTCCTGTAGAGCCAGTTGCTCACCATCTTGTCGTAACCACTGGGGGCGACGCTGGCTGTGATCGTGCGCCGGCTGGTGGGTGAGCGACCCGAAAATTTCCAATCAGCCTTCTCAAGTCGGGCGCCAAACACCCCCAAGTAGTGGAACGGGACGGGCTGAATTCCTTTCTCCTTATCATTGGGACGGTTCGACGCAAAGTAGAACACCATGAGCCATACACTCTCTGGATTGTGCCCTTGCCAACCACGAGGATAGCGTGAGCCCTTGACTTCTATGCCTTCCTGGGTATATTGTACCGTGTCGTTGAGGAACATTCCCTTCGGCACCAAGTCTGGATGGCCATTGTGATAACTATTCCTGGCAATCTTCGGGCAGTGCTTTGGAATAGCAGAAGCCATGAACTCCCCAACAATTGAAGAGAAGGTTGCAGGCATCAGCATTGTCTCTAATCGCGGGATGTTGCGGTCATGGAGTTGTTGATTAATAAAACCAATGAAATCAACGAATGCGTTCATCGCCCCGCAGAGATGCTCAGCGGTGAGCCCGTAGGGCAGGCTCGCCGCTGGATTAAAGCTCTCTATGCCCACTGGTTGGGGATAGCAAGCGCTCTGCTCAAGGGAAGATTCCATAGGCTTGACCAGCTTGTTGTATCCATGCTCAAGATGAATCATATCCATCCTTCGCCAGAAGGTCTATGGCCGTCAGGATGCATGGGCTGATTATCTGCCCTGACGCCCCTGGGCCAAGGGCAGCAAGTGTTCCCGAAAGGCCTGCCGGGGCGGTGTGCCCTGCTTGAGGGCCCATTCCAACTCCAGCAGCGCGGTGAGGAGTTGTTGTAGCCGCTGGGGCCGGCAACCCTGCACTTGCCGCTGCAACACATAGACCCGCTTGGGATTCCCGAGGCCAGCGGCCTTGGCGATGGTTTGCGCATCCTTCTCCCCAGCGGCCGTCATCAGCGCCACCCAAAGCCAACCGCGCACCTGGCTCACCAGGCTGGCCTGGATCCGCAGAGCGGGTTCGTTGGTCCGGAGCAGCTCATCCAGCAGGTGCAGGGCGGTGGGCACGTGGTTGTGGAGCAAAGCCTCGCCTACTTGCAAGCTGGTTTGGCTGGTGGTGCCCACCAGGGCCGCCACCGCCGCTGTAGTGATCCTCTTGCCATCGCTGTAGAGATCTAGTTTCTCCAGTTCCCCCGCCAGGCGGCCACTGTCGCTGCCCACTGCCTCCGCCAGGGCCGCTTCCGCTGCAGGCTCCATGGTGACGCCGGCGGCCTTGGTGGCACGCTGCACCATCTGCCGCTGACCACGGCTGTCCCACACCGCTGGGCGGGGGAAAGGTTTCACGGTGGCGGCTTTCTGGAGCAGCTTCGTAGATTTCAAGCGGCCATCGGGCTTGTTGACGGAGGTGAGCAGCAGGTGGCAGTTGGGGGGAATGTGGGGCAGGGTGGTGGTGAGGGCCGCCAGCAGCTCCGGCGGGCAGCGCTCACAAAAGGGGCTGTTGGCCACGTGAACCAACCGCCCGCCACCGCCAAAGGGGGCCATGCGCACAGTTGTTAACGCCAGGGTGGCCCCATCCCCTTGCTGGCCGTCCAGGCGTTGCAGGTTGAAGCTTCCCCAGGCGGGATCCAGCACCTTTTGGACCAGAGCCGTCACCGCGTGCTCCAGCGCTGTGGTGTCATCACCCCAGTAGACATGTACCGGCATGGAACCATCCCCCATCGACCACCCGATTTTGACGGAGAGCCTGGCGCTGATCCAGCAGCACCTTCCCCCCACCGGATTCCACGGTGTGCAACAGGAGGTGCTGGTGCGGCTGATCCACAGCAGCGGGGATTGGCGACTGACCACAGCATTGCGTTGTCCCGCCGCCGCCTGTGGGCAGGCCATGGCCGCCCTGGCCCGTGGCGCACCCATTCTCACCGACACCGCCATGGCGGCCGCGGCAGTGACCCCCATGGCCCGGCGCACCTTTGCCAATCCGGTGCTCAACGGCCTGGGCTGGGCGCCAGAGGCAGCCCCCCCTGGACAAACCCGCACCGCCCTGGGCCTGGCCGCCGCTGTGCAGCACCATCCCCACAGCGTGGTGGTGATCGGCAGCGCCCCCACGGCCCTGCTCCATCTGCTGGCCCTGGGACGGGACGGCCACCTTGAACCACCGGTGTTGGTGGTGGGGATGCCAGTGGGCTTTGTGGGGGTGCGGGAAGCCAAGGCGGCACTGGCCCACAGCGGCTGGCCCCAGGTGCGCCTGGAAGGCAGCCGGGGTGGGGCAGGCCTGGCGGCAGCAGTGGTCAATGCCCTGCTGCGCCGGGCTTGGTTGGATTCTCAATAAGGCGTTGACCGTTGAGTTAAAGTCATGCCCATTGGATGGACTCACCAAAGGCACAATGCGGATTTTGCAGTGTGGCTCCCATTTCATGGGAAACCTGTCCCTGCTTATAGCGCTTTTATTCGCCACCCCCTTTGCAGCGCAAGCTGACCCGGCCGGATACAAAACCTTCTCAAGGTTCGCGCCCCACCACGGGCAAGACTTGGAGGGAGGAATTTGGTATCCAGCGTTCGGATCAGGCCGCGAGACGATGATCTCTGAAAACGCGGTGTTCTATGGCGTGACCGTCTCCAAAGACGCCCCGATGGCCAATGGCGACTATCCACTGGTGCTGCTAAGTCACGGTCTCGGTGGCCATTTCCACTCACTTACATGGCTGGCTGCTGGTCTTGCCGAGCGTGGAGCCATCGTGATTGCCGTCAACCATCCCCACTCTACTTTTGGAGATTTCGACAGTGAGGCAGCGCTTGATCACTGGACACGGGTTCAGGATCTGAGCCTCGTGCTCGACAGGGTCTTTGACGACCCGGAAATCGCCCCGCACGTGGACCCGGACCGCATCGTGGCAGCCGGTTTCTCCTATGGCGGCTGGACAGCACTCTCAGTGGGAGGATTGCGTGGTGATCTTGATGGCTTCGCAACCTACTGCAGATTGGCTTTGCGGCCCGAAAATCAGGCCATTTCCATCTTTTGTCACGATCTTGCCCAGGCAAAGGTCGATAGTCTTGCGCTTTCGGCAGAGGCATGGGCCGCATCCTATGCAGACGACAGGATCACCCATGTTGCGGCCATCGATCCGGGCCTGACCTGGGGGCTGGATGCAACTCATACCACCGGCCTGGTCAGTCACGTGACGCTTATCGGGCTGGGGAAAGGCAGCGACCGGCTGATGGCAACCGACTTTGACGCCAGTGGTTTTGCGGCGTTATTGCCTGATGCCGACATCCTGCGCCTCTCGCCAGCATTTCATTTCTCCGCCCTGCCACTTTGCAAACCTGATGGGGCGGTGATTCTGAAAGAAGAGGGGGACGATCCCGTCTGCAACGGCCCTGACAGCGCCGACCGCGCCAGCCTGCATGCTGCAATGATCAGCAAGCTGGCTACTGATCTGGATCTCTGACACGCAGACTCTGTCCGGGTCGCCAGGAAAGGTCTGCTGGGTCTCCAGCGGGCAGTGTCGATGCCAGGCAACAGAGGTAGGAGTGGCTGAAGGACGCTGCCGCCATTCTTCAGTCACTCGCCTCCCTGAACGAGGTTGCCCTGCTCTGCAAGATCTGCCTAGTCCACTGGGCACCACGAAAAATCGCCGTTTTCCCAGCATGGGAAAGCCTGCTGGCCTACGAGAAATCCCTCTACAACTGACTTTCTCATGGTGAGACGGCAGCCCTCTGGGGGGCTTTGCTCGATTTTTTGAGATGCCCAAATGATTTCCATCCGATACTAAAAGAACTGAGTCAACAAGAATCTGAAAAACTAGAAAGAAACCTCGGTTTCCAAAATTGGGAATATCAAACCCCAGTTTTGGATAAGGTCAGGAGGGGGATGGGATGGTCTCCATAGAGTCAGGAGTGACGATTTTGCCCATGTTGACCTTGGGTTTGTGCTAGGGTGTAAGCTGCTAGACAAGAGATAATATGGACGAGAGCATTGATAGGGGAACGGTGCCGTGTATGTTCCAAGCCCATGTGCGACTTGAGTTTATCAAAGAGAGTTTCAATGATGAATCGTTTGCGCAGTAACAGCTTGTCCAGCAGCGGCATCAGGTAGTTCTTCATATTACGGCGAACACTAGTGACCAGGTGGAAGCCGCGCTGCCAAAGGCGCAGCAGCAGAGACTTGGACAGATAGCCCTTATCAGCAAAGACCTTCCCTTGCAGGGCCGCAGTCAGGGCCTCAAGTGGTTGGCGGTCATCGCTGCTGCTCATCGGTAATCCTGAAGGCCACGATCTGGCCCTTATGGTTAATGAGCAGGTGGAGCTTGAAGCCAAAGAACCATCCCATCATGGTGCTGCGCCCACGCTTGGCCAGCCCTCGGAAGACCCGGTTACGGCTGATGCGCCTATTGTGGCACACTGCCAGCTTGGTACTGTCGGCAAAATAGATGCCGGTTTCCTCCC